>CAZZAQ010000527.1:0-4137 GCA_964652165.1 uncultured Bifidobacterium sp. | reverse complement strand
GTTTTTGCCGACCTTGACGCTGAACAGCTCAATGCCCTTGCCGCGGCGGCCATTGGAGAGTTGCACTTCGATGTCGTACAAACTCACGGTGGCGTCAGGTGCAGCCGTGATGTTGGTTTGGAGCGTTTCCGCGTCGACAAAAGTCGTGCTGTTGACAGTCACGCCTCCCGTTTTCCGGGTGCCGCTCACCAGGAACTTGGCCTTGGCGCTGGAATCAAACCCTTGGCCCTTGACGGTCACGTTGATCGTCTGGGCCTGCTGCACCTCGGCCGGGATGGCCTGCGTGACTTGAATGTCCTCGAAAGCTGCCGCCGTCACCAGGCCGATCCCGGCGACGAACAGGGCAGAAAGAAGAACGAGAACGGCCCAGCGGGGGCGCGGGCGAAGACTGTGCGGTCTCATGGCGACGGCGCTCCTTCCAGCAGCTTGCTTCCTTACACTCTGGTTAAACGGACAAACCCTGAGTTTTTCGGGCCGTGGTTCGGGCACCCCTCAGATTTCTCTAAGGGGAGCATATCCCTGGGGCTATGATGGGCGCAATTTTCGTCCTGGGCTGAGCCCAAACCGGGACGGCCCGGCGGGCCCGAGGGTACCTAGGTGGCAGGCGAGCCTGAGCTTACGTTTCTGAAACAGCTCCGATCCCCGCGGACGGCCGGCGCCGGCTGGTCGTTCTTTGTGGAACGGTACTCCGGGCTGATCCTGCAGACCATCCACAACTTTGAAGCGGAGTACGACGAGGTCCTTGACCGCTACCTTTATGTCTGCACCAAGCTGGCGGAGGGCCCAGGGGAGCGGTTGAAGAAATTCCGGTACGGCGGGGAAGGGGAGTTCGGCGCCTGGCTTCGCGCCGTGGTCCGCAACCTGTGCATTGACTACCTGCGGGAGCAGAGCGGGCGGCGGCGGCTCCCCAGCGCAATCGCCCGCATGACCGCCTTGGACCAGGACGTTTTCCGAGCCGTGTTCTGGGATGGCTGGAATGCTTCGCAAACCTTTGAACACTTGCGCACGGGCCGCCCGCAACTGAGCTTCTCGGCCGTGCTCGAAAGCCTGGAACGGATTCAGGGCGCGGTGCAGCCCTGGCGGTTGGCGCTCATCGCCCAATCCCCGAGCCAGCGCGCCAACCCAGCGCATCCGGCCACGGGCGACGAAGTGCTCGACCAGATGCCAGACGAAAAACCTGGCCCCGAGGCGGATGCGCTCTTGCAGGAACAATTTCAGTTGCTGTACAGCGCAGTGTCTGAATTGCCCGATGGCGATCGCTTGCTCCTGCGCCTGCGCTTTGAGATGGGCTTAACTTTGCAGCAAGTGGCAATGGCCTCGGGCCTGGGCGACCATCGCAAGGTCCATGCAGCGCTTGCCCGCATCCTGGAGCGACTGAGAGAAGGATTCAAAGGATTAGGGGAGCGTGGCGGGAAATGAGTGGACGGCACAAGATGAATTTTGTCCGTTTTAGAGAGAATGAGAGCTGAAGAGGCTATGGTCGAGGAATGAACTGCCTGACCACAAGTGAGTTGCTGGCGGCCTGGGAGGGGCTCCTGAGCGAGCCGGAACGACAGCAGCAGGCCGCGCACCTGGCACAATGCGCGCGGTGTCAGGACTTCGAGAGGACCCTGCGGGAAATTGCCCGGAGGGCTCCGGCCATGATGGCCAGCACCGGGCTGGCCGCGCCAGCCTCCTGCCCGACAGAGTCAGAGCTGTTGGACTATGTGTCCCAGCAGGTGGCGGAACCTGGGAGGGCCAAGGTGCAGTCGCATCTGGCTGGCTGTCGTCAGTGCCTCTGGCAAGTGGCAGCGATGGTGAGCGCTGAACCCGAGGAACTGCCGCCCGTTGCAACCCAGTGGCAGGGAGCGGTGCATCAGGCTGAGTCGCTCATTAAGGATTATGCAGAGGCCAAGAGTGCCGGCTGGAGTGCTCTGATTCCGAGCTGGCGATACGCGCTGGCATCTTCAGCGGTGGTTGGGCTGCTTGCAGTTGGGTGGTTCTGGTACGCAGCGCCTCGGGTGTCTTCCGAAGCCCCGTCTCCCGCGGCCCAGATGGCGCCGGCTTCCCCTCCAGCCCCCCACCCAACCGAAAAAGCGGACCTGCTGGCGCAGCAGAAGCAGCCCACGCCGCCGGGGCCGGAACGGCGGCCAGAAATACAGGTTCGCAAAGCCACGGGCACGACGGGGCCTTCGTTGGGCGTGCTGTGGCCTCACGAAGGCCAGCAAGTCAAACGTGAAGGGCTTGAGATTCGCTGGCAGGCCATGCCGCAAGCACACCTTTACCAGGTAACCGTTCTCAATCGCAGGGGCGATGTGGTATGGGAAGGAGAAGCTGAGGGCGCCCGCGTCCGCGTTCCTGACGAGGTAAACTTGCAGGCGGGAGAGCGGTACTTCGTTTGGGTTCTGGCACACGTGAAAGGCCAAGGGACGGCGCAATCGCCCTCGGTCGCCTTTGAGATCCAGAACCCGGACTCACCCTGACACGCGCGGAATTTCACTTCAGACAGTCCTATGCGAGGCAAGCTGGCTGCCGTCCTCCTGACCCTGCTCTTTCCTGCTCTCACCCTGAGCGTGCTCGCGGGAGAGCAGCCACCACCCCGCGCGGATGAAAAAGCGGTCGCTGATGCACTGCTGGAACGGGCGCGTGAGGTGTACTCCGAGGAGGGCCCGCGAGCGGCGCTACCGCTCTACGAAAAGGCGCTGGAACAGTATCGCAGGCTGCAGGATCGCCTGGGCGAGGCGGTCGTGCTGGGCTACCTGGGCAACTGTTACAAGCACTTTGGCGAATACGAAAAGGCACTCGAATTCCATCAGCAGGCGCTCGCGATAAAAGAAAATCTGCACGCCACCCTCGAGGCCGGGAAGACGCTCAACCACCTGGGGCTGGTCTACTGGGAAATGGGAGACTACGAGCAGGCTCTCCAGAGGTTCGCCCAAGCGCACTCCAAAGCCGAGGAGGCCAACGACACCAAACTGCGTGCCGCCGTGCTCAATAACGTTAGCCTGGTCTACGACGAACAGGGCGACTACCGCAAATCGCTCGAGCAGTACGAACGCGCCCTCGCCTTGCACCGGGAACTGCGTGACTTGGAGGGAGAAGCTTATACCCTGGGTAACATCGGCGGTGTTTACTACACGCTCGGAGAGTTTCGCAAGGCGATCAGTTACTACGCCCAAGCCTACACCCTCAGCCAGAAACTCAACCGGAAGCCCTCGCAGAGTCAGGACCTCGGCAACCTCGCGCTCTGCCACCTGGAACTCGATGAGATCCCCGAGGCGGAGCGGCTGTTCCGCGAGGCCCTGGTGCTCGCCCGCCAGGCCGGCCTGAAAAAGGATGAGGCCGAGTGGTTGAAAGGGCTGGGCGGGGCGCAACTCCGGCGAGGCGATTACTCCGACGCGCTGGCCACCTACCGCGCGGTGGCGGCCGTCTATCTGGGGTCAGGGATGAAGCGCGAACTGGTGGAGACCCATTCCTATATGGCCGAGGTCCACCTGCGCTTGGGGGACTTGCCTTCAAGCCGCCGGGAACTGGAGCAGGCCATGACGCTGGCGGAATCCATCGGCTACCGGCACGGCGCGGTTAGCAGCCTGACCTTGCTCGGCGAGGTGGCGCGGCGCGCGGGGCAGTCGCAGGAGGCTTTGAGCCACTACCAGCGGGCTTACCAGGAAGCGCGCGAGCTCGGCGACCAAGCTCAGCAGGCTCTGCTGCTCGTGCGCCTGGGACAGGTGGAGACGGAGCGGGGAGGGTACGCGGGCGCAGAAAAACATTTGCAACCAGCGCTGGAGATTGGGCGCCGGCAGGAATTGAAAAGCCATACCACCCTGGCGCTGCTTTGGCAGGCGGAAGCGCGGCGCCGAAGCGGCCAGCCGGAGCACTCTCTTCCCCCCTATCAGGAAGGCCTTGAGCTGGCCCTCTCGGTATCGAACCGGGAGCTCAGCTGGAGGCTCCATCATGGCCGCGGGCGCGCGCTCGAGGCGCTCCACCGTTCCGAGGAGGCGCTAGCCGCCTATCGGGCTGCCGTGGAAGTCATCGAGACTCTGCGCGCCCTGATTCGCGAAGAGCCTTTCCGGGCCGGCTTCATGGAAGACAAATACGAGGTTTACGTGGACCTGGTCCGGCTGCTTCTGCGATTGGGTCGAATTGAGGAAGCATTTT
>CAZZAQ010000526.1:3178-4148 GCA_964652165.1 uncultured Bifidobacterium sp. | reverse complement strand
CTACGCCAGCCGGGTCGGCTGGCCCACTGCGGTGCGTGTGCCCGGTTGCGCCCCCGCGAGGGCTGACCACCGGTTTTGCCTTCCCTGCCCCGCGGAGTTCATTCTAAATGGCCGCGCATGATCATCGCCCGTTCCCCCTTGCGCATCAGCCTCGGTGGCGGCGGCACGGACCTGCCGAGCTACTACGAACGCTTCGGCGGTTTCCTCATCGCGGCGGCGATCGACAAATACGTGTACATCACGCTGCACGAGATTTTCGTCGCGGAGTTCATCATCAAATACTCCAAGCTCGAGCGCGTGACGAAGGTAGACGACATCGAGCATCCGATCATCCGTGAGGCGCTCAAGCTCGTTGGCATCGATCACGCGTCGCTCGAACTGACCAGCATGGCCGACATCCCGGCCGGCACGGGACTGGGCAGCTCCGGGAGCTTCACGACCGCGCTGCTCAAGGCGCTCCACGCCTTCAAGAAGAACCTCGTCCCGAATACGGACATCGCCGCGCAAGCCTGCGACATCGAGATCAACCGGCTGCGCGAGCCGGTCGGCAAGCAGGACCCATACATCGCCGCGTTGGGCGGCATAACCTGCTTCAACTTCCAAAAGGACGGCCGTGTGGAAGCCCGGCCCGCGAAAGTTTCCGAGGAGACGCGCTACAACCTGGAGGACAATCTGCTGCTGTTCTTCACTGGCTATAGCCGCAGCGCCGGTTCGATTCTCAAGGACCAAAACGACAAATCGAAGCAGGACGACAAGGCGATGCTGGAGAACCTGCACCAGACCAAGGACCTGGGCTATGCCAGCCAGAAGGCCATCGAATTGGGGAACCTGCGCGAGTTCGCCCGCCTGATGGACGAGCATTGGCAGCGCAAGCGGGCCCGCAGTGCGGGCATGAGCAATCCGAAGATCAACGAATGGTACGACCTGGCGATGGCCAGCGGCGCGCTGGGCGGCAAGCTCATCGGCGCCG
>CAZZAQ010000526.1:1061-3168 GCA_964652165.1 uncultured Bifidobacterium sp. | reverse complement strand
TATGCTCAGCCCATGCATGCAGCGAATGTTCGCGCGCCGGCGGCGGCGGTTTTCTCATGTTCTATGCGGAGGAGGGCAAGGCCCGGTTGCGCCACGCGATGCGCGAAACGGGGCTGAAGGAGGTGCGCTTCCGGTTCGACTTCGAGGGAACGAAGCTGGTGAGTTCATAACCGGGTTCGCTGAGTCATGAAGAAAGCTCAAAGCTCAAAGCTCAAAAAAAGTTCCACTGCCAAAGCTCCAACGCCCCGAGCGATGGCCCCGCCTTGGAGCTTGAGCCTTGGGCCTTGGAGCTTCTTTTGAGCTTTGAGCTTGGAGCTTCCCCCAATGTTTCCCGTTGCCATCCTCGCCGGCGGACTCGCCACGCGCCTGCGGCCTCTCACGGACAAAATGCCTAAAGTGCTCGTCCCGGTTGCGGGGAAGCCCTTCCTCGCTCATCAGTTGGAGCTGCTCCGGCGGCATGGCGTTACCCGTGTCGTGATCTGCCTCGGGCATCTTGGCGAAATGGTGCGCGAGCAGTTTGGCGACGGTTCGGCGCACGGTGTGCGGCTCGATTACTCCTTCGACGGGCCGGTGCTGCTCGGCACCGGCGGCGCGCTCAAACAGGCGCTGCCCTGGCTTGGCGAAAAGTTCTTCGTCCTCTACGGTGACTCGTATCTGCCGATCGATTTCGCACCGGTCGCGGATTGTTTCGAGCGCAGCGGCAAGCTGGGGCTGATGACCGTCCATCGCAACGAAGGCCGCTACGACACAAGCAACGTGGTCTTCGCGGAAGGCGAGATTAAGGTTTATGACAAGCGGACGCGGCTCCCCGAGATGCGACATATCGACTACGGCCTTAGCGTTTTTTGCGCGGCTGCGCTGGACGAGTATCCGCCTGGCGTGAAGTTCGACCTTGCCGAGCTGATGCAGCGCCTCGTCGCCCGCCGGCAGCTCGCTGGTTTCGAGGTCTTGGAGCGCTTCTTTGAGATCGGCAGCCCTGCCGGGTTGGCAGAATTGGAGACGCTGTTGCGCCGGCCGAATCGTTGAAGCGTTGAAGGGTTGATGCGTTGAAGCGGAACATCGCTGCTCGTCCGCCGTTTCAACGCTTCAACCCTTCAATGCTTCAACGCTTTAACTTTTCAATGCTTCAACGAATCGATCTCCGCCGCCAATTTGCCTCTTTCACTCGCTGACCAACCCGTGTCTTATCCCCCCAGTGAATTTCACAGAGCAATATCTCGAAGAAACGCAAAAAGTCGTGGCTGGCCTGAATGCGGCGGCCATCGAGAAAGTGATCGATGAACTGGCCCGCGTTCGCGAGCGGGGCGGACGGCTCTTCATCCTCGGCGTCGGCGGCAGCGCGGCCAATGCCAGCCATGCCGTGAATGACTTCCGCAAAATCTGCGGCTTCGAAGCCTACGCGCCCACCGACAACGTCTCCGAACTCACCGCCCGCACCAACGACGAGGGCTGGGCTACCGTGTTCAGCGAGTGGCTCAAAGGCAGCCGGCTTGGCGCCAAGGACGGCTTGCTCATTTTCTCCGTCGGCGGCGGAAACGTGGAAAAGAACGTCAGCCCGAACCTCGTCAGCGCAATTCAACTCGCCAGGTCGGTCGGCGCCTCCGTCGTCGGCATCGTTGGCCGCGACGGCGGCTACACCGCCAAGGAAGCCACCGCCTGCGTCATCGTTCCCACGGTGAACGCCAATCACGTCACCCCGCACTCGGAAGCCTTTCAGGCGGTCGTGTGGCACCTGTTCGTCTCGCACCCGAAGCTTAAAATATCCAAAACCAAATGGGAGAGCACGAAGTAGCGTAACGGGTCAGTGAAGGCGGGCGGCACAACGGACGGACCGCGGCATTCATGACTTGTCATTACCCACAATTTCACGCGGGCCGCGATTTGAATCCCAAAGGGATTCCATCCTTCAGCCCAGGGTTGGCGCGGAGCGCCTACCCTGGGATACGCGACAATAAACATCATCAATCCCAACGGGGTTGAATCCGTTGGTGTCGCGGAATACCTGCATGCGCGGGCGCACCGCGCCGATGCAACCCTTTCAGGGTTGCGCCGGATACGTGGCGCTCGACCCAGGGTAGCGACTGCGTCGCAACCCTGGGCTGAAGGA
>CAZZAQ010000526.1:0-1051 GCA_964652165.1 uncultured Bifidobacterium sp. | reverse complement strand
ATCCTCGTTGAAGACGCACTATGGTGGCGCCCGTGATGCCAACGCCCGCCGTATTCCTTGACCGCGACGGCGTCATCAACCGCGCCCTGACCCGTGACGGCAAGCCGTACCCGCCGTCGAGTCTTGCGGAGTTTGAAATCCTTCCCGGCGTCGCCGAGGCCTGCGCAAAGCTCAAGCAAGCCGGCTACCTCCTGGTCGTCGCCACCAACCAGCCCGATGTCGGCCGCGGCACGTTGAAGCAGGAGGTGGTCGAGGCGATTCACGCGGACATGTGCCGCGGGCTGCCCATCGATCGCGTGGAGGTCTGCTACCATCCGGGCAAGGAAGCTTCCGAATGTGACTGCCGCAAGCCTAAACCCGGCATGTTGCTTCGCGCCGCGCGAGCACTCAGCATCGACCTGGCCCGCAGCTTCATGGTCGGCGACCGCTGGCGCGACATCGATTGCGGCCATGCGGCCGGCGTTAAGACAATTCTCATCGATTACGGCTACGCAGAACCGTTGCGCAAGCCGCCGCATCACCGGGTTGGCAGCCTGGCGGAGGCGGCCAATCTCATCCTTGACCTCGCCGGAGAAAGAGACGATTGATGAAGCAGCGACGCACTGAACCGCACGAATCCATGCAAAATCCGCTTCAGAAACTCACCGTAAAACTTTTCGCCGATGGCGCCGACAAGGCAGGCATCCTCAGCCTCAACGCCAATCCGCTCATCCAGGGTCTGACGACCAACCCCTCGCTCATGCGCAAGGCCGGGGTCACCCATTACGAGGCCTTCGCGAAGGAAGTCCTCCAGAGCGTCACGGCCAAACCCATCTCGTTCGAGGTCTTCTCCGATGAGTTCCCCGAGATGCGCCGCCAGGCATTGAAGATCGCCAAGTGGGGAAGGAATGTTTACGTGAAGATTCCGATCACCAACTCGCGCGGCGAATCCTCCCTGGCGCTCGCGAAGGAACTGGCCCGGGACGGCGTGCAGCTCAATATCACCGCCATCCTCACCCTCGACCAGGTGCGTGGCGTGAGCGAGGCGCTGAACCCGTCGGTGCCTTCTGTC
>CAZZAQ010000525.1:0-4148 GCA_964652165.1 uncultured Bifidobacterium sp. | reverse complement strand
GTCGAGGAGATAGACCGGACAACGGCCCACATTCACCCGCCATGCCTTGAAGCGGACTTCGCTGGAACCGACTTCGACGGTGCAAACCATCGGATGGCCGCCGGCGTCGAGCACCGGCTCGATGGGAAGGTTTTCGGGGTGCAGCAGCGTGTAGTATTCCGTCTGCCAGTTTTCGGGGTTGATGGTCTGCTGGAAGTAACCTTCGCGGTAGAACAGGCTGACGCCGACAAACCCCAGCCCGAGATCGCTGGCCGATTTGGCGTGGTCGCCCGCGAGAATTCCGAGACCGCCGGCCGCGATGGGCAGCGTTTCGTGGAATCCGAACTCGGCGGAAAAGTAGGCGACGGGATTGGGCAGCAGCTCGGGCGCATTGGCGCTGCCCCAGGTGCCCGTGCTCGCCACGTAATCGTCGAAGCTGGCCAGCACGCGGCGAACGCGCCCGGCGAAGTCGGGGTTCTGCAAATGAACGCGCAACTCGTAGTCCGACACTTCACGCAGCACCGCCACGGCGTTGTGATAGAGATTCTGCCAGCCACGCGGCGACAATTCGTGGAAAATCTCCTGGGACTCCTGGTTCCAGGTCCACCACAGATTTCGGGCAAGCCGGTTCAGGCCGGCGATCAGTTCCGTCAGTTCACCCGGGGTCAGCGGTTTCATGCTCATAATAAACGACTCGACAGCTGCCCGGCCGCATGCCGCGGCCGATGCCCGGCAGCCACGGCAGGTGATGCTGCCCGGCCTGTCATCGCAAAATCAATTGGAAACAAAGCCGGAAATGACTTTTGGCAATCACTCGAGCTTGACGCGCGGGGCAGTTGGAATGAGAAGGAGGCGGATGAATGCCCGTCCGGTTCCCACATTCGCAATGGAGTTCGCGGCCCCGTTAATTCTGGCGCTGCTCGTCACGGCAGGCGCGGCGCCTTCGGCCCAACCACCCGTGGCGCCGCGCACGCCATCCTCGGTCCCGACCCATTTACATCCAAAGTTCATCGGGCCCGGCGTTCTCGAACTTGGCCTCGTCCGGCTCGACCAGCAGCGCCGCTCGGCGACGATACCGGCATTCGTGAACCTCAAGGAGGGCGTCGTCGAGTACCTCCTCGTCACCTCGGGAGGCAAAACGCACGAGAGCGTCCTCAGGACCGACGCCGAGCCGCACCACATTCACGTGGCAATGCTGCTGCTGGGTGCGCGCGGCGCGGGCACAAACGAGCTGCCGGCCGATCCCGCGATTGGTCTGCCTGGCGACGAAGTCACGGTCGAAATCGTGTGGAAGCAGGGGGCGAAGGAACGGCGCGTCCGCGCCGAGACTTTGGTGCTGGACAGGAAAAGGAAGTCCGCCATGACCAAAGGCGACTGGACCTACACCGGGTCGCGCTTTCGTGAGGACGGTTTCGCCGCCCAGTCCGACGGCTCCATCGTCTCGCTCATCACGGACGTCGATGCGCTCGTGAACAATCCCCGCCCCGGCCGCGAGGACGACGACCGCTGGCTATCGAAGGCGAAGCGCCTGCCCGATTTCAACGAGCCGGTGCAGGTCGTTATCACATTGAACGATGTTCGCAAGAAACGGTAACGGCGATGGAGAGCTTGGCGCGTTGGAGCGTTGGAGCGTTAACCCATCCACGTGTCACCGACACCGTCCCCGACTACCGGCAGGGTGAAATGGAACGTGGCGCCTTTGCCCGCCTGGCTCTCGACCCAGATGCGCCCTCCGTGCCGTTCAATGATTTTCTTGCAGATCGCCAGGCCGATGCCCGTGCCCGGATACTGGTCGAGCGTGTGCAAGCGCTGGAAAATGATGAAGATCTTGTCGAAATACTGAGGATCGATCCCGATGCCGTTGTCGCGCACGCTGAAGTGCCACTCCTCGGGCTGCTGCCTGGACGCCGGGTCCGCCGAGCCGCCGGCGGGAACCTTGCAATACGGCGCCGGTTCACGCATCGCGCCGACGTGGACGCGCGGCTTCTCCGGCCCGCGGAACTTGATCGCATTGCCGATGAGGTTTTGGAAAAGCTGTGTGAGCTGGGTGGGATCCACGATCGCGGCTGGCATCGAGTCGTAGGTGACTTCGGCGGCGGTTTCCTCGATGGCCAGTTTGAGATTGTCGAGCGCGGCGGCGAGGGCATCGCCGGACTTCGTCAGCTCGGGCGGTTTGCTGCGGGTGCCAACGCGCGAATAGGCAAGCAGATCGTGGATGAGCCGCTGCATGCGCAACGCGCCGGTGACGGCGAAGTCCATGAACTCACGGGCGTTCTGGTCCAGCTTCTCATGATAGCGTTTGGCGATCAGCTGAGTGTAGCTGGTGATCATCCGCAGGGGCTCCTGCAAGTCGTGCGAGGCGACGTACGCGAACTGCTCCAATTCCTTGTTCGATCGCGCCAGGTCGGCGTTGGCCTGGGCCAGGGCCACCTCGGCCTGTTTGCGCGCTGTGACGTCCCAGAAGATGACCTGCGTGCCTACGATGTCGCCGCGGGCGTTGCGCACCGGGGCTTTGAGGACGTGGACGTAAATCGTCTGGCCGCTGGGCCGGCGGTGTTCCTCGACGTCCTCGAACATCTTCCCGGTGTGGACCACCTTGTCGTCATCGTGGGCATACTTCTGCGCCAGCTCGCGCGGGAACAGATCGAAGTCGGTTTTGCCGAGCAACTCGGACAACGGCTTGCCCATCGCCTCGCAATAGCCGCGATTGCCGTAGGTGACGCGGCCGGCGAGGTCCTTTCGGAGAATATTGATGGGCAGCGTGTCGACCAACGAATGATAGAGCGCTTCCGAGTCGCGCAACGATTTCTCGGCGCGCGTGCGCTCCCCCAACTCCGTATTCAGCGCCGCGGTCTTCTCGTAAATCTGGCTCTCCAATTCATCGGTGTGCAGGATCACCCGGCCCGCCAGCGGACGAAGCACGAACACCATCCCCGCCGTGCCCAGCAACACGACCCCGAAGATGACCGCGCCCAGCCCGGCCAGCCGGCGGTTCATCGGCCCGAAGAACTCGTCGCGCTCCATCTTCACGACGATGCCCCAAGGCACGCCCTCCACCGGACCGTACGCCAGCACCAGCCCGGCGTCCTCGGCCCGGGGCAGGATTCCCGTGCGCCCGTTGGGCGGTTGGGCGTCCGTCAGTGCGGCGCGAACCGCCGCCATCTTGTTCGTATCTTCGCCAACGCCGTTTCGCAGCGGTCGGAATGGGAAGAAAATCGGAAGCTCCGGGTTGGACAGGTCTCCGATAATCGTCTCGCCGGTGTGGCCGAGATCCGAATAGTCGTCCACCACGTTCTTGAGCGAGAGAAGCCGGTAGAGTGCCATCGCGTAACCCAGTCGCTCCCCTTGCGAACTGCGCACCGTCGAACCGGAGATCATGCAATACTCCGCGCCCACCCGCACCGGCCCGCGCAACGCCGTGTCCTGCGTGGCGGCATCCGGCACGGCCCACAACGCGGGCGGAATCGTCTGGCCGGACTGGACGATGACGTTCGTCTGACGGTCGAGCAGGTACAGGGCGATGGTATTCGTCGAAGCGGAAACCGACTCGCGGAGCGCATTCGTCGCGGCGCGCCGGAACTCCGGCAGCGGAAGCTGTCCGGCGGCGAAGGCGTCGAGTTGCTCCCGCATCGGGCCCCGGGCGAAGCGAAACGTCGAGGCGGTACGCGCGCGCACCACGTATTGTTCGGTGGCGCGGGTCTGCCGCCGGAGGTAGACGTTGAGGTTTTTTTCCTGCGCTTCGCGAAGCTCGGCCGACAGCGGCACGATGCCCGACAACGCCACCACGCAACCGACCAGGATCATGCCGGCCGCCGAATAGACGACGATCCGCTTCTGGAGTTTCTTGGCGAAGCTCTGGTCGGCCATGTGTCACTGGCCGTTGTATCCTCTGCGCCGGAAGGTGGCGAGAACGAAAAGGCTTGGAAGACCTGGTGACAGGGCGGATTCAAGAACCGGCCGATACAGGAGCGCGGACAGCCTTGTCCGCGCGAATTTGAGATAGTGCCACAACACACGCGGACATGGCTGTCCGCGCTCCTTTCTTGAATCCGCCCTGACCTGGTGAGTTTGGAAGCCGCGATTCCGCCGGACCAATCGGCCCGCCTTTCCATGAACTTGGTAGGGCCGACCTGCTGGTCGGCCTGGACGCGCGGCAGCGCGTCCCTACC
>CAZZAQ010000524.1:0-4157 GCA_964652165.1 uncultured Bifidobacterium sp. | reverse complement strand
CGCCAGGCCAAACAGCCCCGCGCCAGGCCAAACCCCTCTTTGGCCGAATACCTGTTAGGCGTCACTCGCACATCCTCTAAGGACAAGATTAAATGAATAGAATGAATCCTAAGCCGACTGGAGCAGAATCAGAGCCCAGAGTGCCAACGGACCTTCGCAAAGCCCTCGCGGCTGCCCCGATGGCGAAGGCTCAGTGGGGGGATCTCACCCCGATCGCGCGCAGGGACTTTATTAGTTGGATAGACTCAGCCAAACAACCGGAGACACGTAGACGCCGGATTGAGAAAGCCTGCTCGATGCTTGCGGCCGGAAAGCGACGCCCCTGCTGTTATTCAATAGTGTCATTCAATCTTTACACAGCCCTCGCGGCTACCCCGATGGCGAAGGCTCAGTGGAGCGACCTCACGCCGATCGAGCGCAGGGACTTTATTAGTTGGATGGACTCAGCCAAACAACCGGAGGCACATAGACGCCGGATCGAGAAAGCCTGCGTGATGCTTGCGGCCGGAAAGCGACGCCCCTGATGTTTTTCAAAGGTGACTTGTTAAATGATGCAATGGTATTCTATCCGTTCATTCGTCTCGTAGCATGAGCTTTTCAGCCTCTTATTCCATGTCTCTACCGAGTCCGAATGAAACGCCTAACCATGCGCTGCAGCGCCTTTATGCGACAATGCACGCGTTGACTTCGTCCCCAGCCTTCCGCATTCTAGTGTCCGTGAGACCCGCGCAAAGGGCAGCAACGTGTGTCGGCATCCTAACGGTCCTTGCGGCGACATTCGGACTGCTTGCCCAAACGCCCTCTGTTGAAATTCGCCTGACTGCGAAGGCTCCCGGCAGTCGGCTGCTTTTTACTTCCGTGTTTCCCGCGGGCCCTCAACCCCTGGTTATTACACCGCTGGACGTGAACGGCGATGGCCACACCGATCTTGCCATCGCCGATTACGGGAATTCCATGACGATTTTGACGAATGACGGCGCCGGCCGCTGTTCCACGGCGCAGTACAGGAGGATTCGCAGCAGCCCGGTTCAACTTGCAGCCGGGGACTTAAACGGTGACGGCCTTACCGACTTGGTGAGCTGCAATTCGAGCCTGTCGGATAATTCAGTGACGGTTTTGACCAATTCTCCGGCAGGCACTTTTTTTCTGCACGCCAGGGTGCCGGTCGGCCTCGGTCCTGTTTCCATCACCTCTGGCGATCTTAACGTGGACGGTAACCTCGACATCGTAACAGCAGATTACGGCAGCAGCACATTGACCGTCTTGACAAACGACGGACACGCAAATCTCACGATCTCTCAAACGTTGCTGGCGGGGGGATTTGCGCATGGCGTTGACGCGATTGATGCAGACAAGGACGGTTTTCCAGATCTCGTCGTCACATCATACAATGGCAGCGATCTGAGGGTGTATACGAACGATCACGCCGGACAGTTCTCATTGTCTTCCTCAATGGCCGTGCCGGGCCAGCCCAGGTGGCAGGCTGCCGGCGACTTCAATCACGATGGCTATCCTGACATTGCGACGGCGAACGCCGGCGACGGAACGGTGGCCATTTTGTTGAACAATAAAGACGGGACATTTCGATCCTCGGCCACATTGAGCACCGGGATCGGAGCGTATGGCGTCAGCGCGGGCGATATTGACGGTGATGGCAGTCTGGATCTGGCGGTTGCCAATTACCAACGCACTAATAACACAGTTGCTGTTTTTCGAAACGATGGCGCTGGAAATTTCTCCCTGATGCAAATCCTTGGCGTTGCGGACAGCCCGTACAACGCGAAGATCGTCGATCTCGATCATTCCGGGACCGGCGTTCTCGTCATGCCGAGCGGCACGTCAAACACCGTGAGCCTGGCAAAGTACGCGTTTATGTCCGCGACTGTGTCCTGGCCATCAACGGCGGACGCTTTTTTTGTCGAGCAATGCAACAGCTTGACGCGGCCGAGCTGGTGGATGCTTCCGGAGGCCGCGATTGTGCGAGGGCCAACCAATCGGCTTAGCTTTCCACTCACTGGAGCGAGCTCATTCTTTCGGCTGGTCAGGTAATTGATTAACAATCTGTGACCTCTGCAAAACGCTTTTGGACAGGTCGCCGAATTGTCGTTTGTCGTCCATGCCGATGGCACAGTTACAGCACAGTCTGGCAGATGATTATGTCTGGAGCCAACACCGGTTCTTTGCCCTTTTGCAGGCTAGCCTTTGAACTGGAGCCGGCGGCTGCAAGTTACTGATGCGACTTAGGTTATCAAAATAATCAAAAGACCGTTCCTTAGCTGTGAACCGTTCCGCTTCGCTGCCCGGAGAGCGGCAATCTCCCGGAAGCCTGTGTCGTTTTTGCCAAGGTTGTCGGCCGCCGAGAATCGAAATCCCGCTGGTTCACTCGTGCGAAACACCAGAAGGATTGACCATTGTCTGCCGATTCGTAAGCTTGCCCGCGTGCGATGGCTCAAAACATTTGTGACCGTGTCGCTGCTGGCCTTTTGGCTGCCGGCCACGTCGCACGCGCTGTTGGAGGAGTCGGGCTGGATTCATACCACGCACACGGACAAGGACGGCGCTACCGACACGGACAACGACCACGATGCTGCGGATGGTATTTGCCGGGCCGCCTCAACGGACGTTCAAGTGCCGCAGCCGGAATTGACAGACGGGCGGCTGTTGGCCTGCGCAAGTTTTTGGGTCACGCCCGCCGCGTTGTTTGAGGCGTCGCTCGCTCTGCCCAAGGGTCCCGACCCGCCAGGCGCGGCGCCACCGGAACTTTCGCACACCTGGCAGTTTTCATTTCGCGCGTCGCTCCCGCCACGCGCGCCTTCCCTGATTTCTTAATCCTGCCCTCAGCAGGATTCCTCTCTCCTTGTTGGGCGTCGTCCATCGCCCGCGTTGTTCCCTTGTTTAGTTCCGTTAGTCGCAGTGTGTCATGTTATGAATCGAAACTCTTTGAAAACAGTTTGCCTCGACTGGCGGCTCATTGTCTGGTTGGCCGGGCTTGGTGGCGTGGCGCGTCTGGCTGACGGTGCGGAAACTCCAGCCGCAGGAACGAACGCAACCCCGGTCACGTTGGACGGGCTGGTGGGCGACGTGGTGGAGCACAATCCCGAACTCAACTTCTACCGCGCTGAAATTGCCGCCGCGAAAGGCGAACGGCGCGCGTCGGCGACGTGGGCGCATCCCGAACTGTCCACCACGCTCGGGCAGAAAAGCGTGCGCAGCGGCGGGTTGTCGGATGAGGGCATCGCCTGGTCGGTGGGCATCCTGCAAACGATTGAATGGCCGGGGCGTATCCCGTTGCGGAAAGCCATCGCCAATCATCAAATCAAACTGGCGGAACTCGGCTTCGACCAGTTCAAGGCCGCGCTGGCGGCGCGAACGCGGACCCTGGCTTACGGTCTGTTTGCCGAGCAGGAGAAAGCCGCGGCGGCCAATGAGGTCGCTGAACGCTTCCAGGCGTTGCGCGAAGTGCTCGTGCAACGCGACCCGGCAGGGCTGACGCCGCAGTTGGAAACGCGCATCATCGAGGCGACGGAACTCACTCTCAAGCGCAAGGCGAGCGAGGCGGCGCTGGCAACTCAGGCAGCCATGCTCGAACTGAATCAACTGCGGGGCGAGCCTTGGACGAACGCGCTCAAGATGCAGCCGGCGCAATTGGTCTTTGGTTCAGCGCCGGAAATGGACGCGCTGCTCGGGGCGGGGCGGACGAACAATTTCGCGTTGCGGATGCGGCAGACGGAATTGGAACAGCAGGGGTTCAAGGTCTCACTGGCGAAGAACCAAGGGAAGCCCGCCGTGACCGTGGGGCCGTATTTCTCGCAGGAACACGCGGGCGACCGCGAGCAGCAAATCGGCCTCGCCCTCTCGCTGCCGCTGCCACTGTGGAACAGAAACAAGGGCCATGTGGAGACGGCGGCGGCGCGTCAACAACAAGCCGAGACTTCGCTTTACGTCACGCAGCGCGACATCGAGCGGCGCATCGTTGAGAAGGCGCTGACGTATCAGACCAAGCGCGGTGAAATGGCGAAGTGGCGGCCAGAGTCCGTGGACGAGTTTCGCAAAGCGGCGGAACTGGCTGACCGACATTACCGGCTCGGCGCAGTGCCCATCGCCACTTACGTCGAGTTGCAGAAGCAATACCTCGAAGCGGTCGAGGCGCTGCTGGA
>CAZZAQ010000523.1:0-4163 GCA_964652165.1 uncultured Bifidobacterium sp. | reverse complement strand
CCTGGGCTGGATTATTTGGCCCCGTTGGGGCATCTCAGAAACTGAGATGCACCCGACCTTCATTTGCCAGCCCATTCACGCTTTCGCTACTCGTTGAATCGGGTTATTAGTCTCGTGTTCCATGAACTGGCTTCTTTCGTCGATCAGTTCACGCCGGCTGCCCGGCTGGGCCGGAGCATGGCTCGTCGGGCTGTCGTGCCTGCTTGGAATCACTGGCGACGCGGACGGCGCAGGGGTGACCCGCGGCCCGTATCTTCAGCAAGGCACGCCGACGAGCTTGATCGTCCGCTGGCGGACCGACACGGCGCACGCCGGCCGTGTCCGCTACGGCAATTCCGCGACGAATCTGTCCGCCTTCGCCGACGAATCCGCCTCGACCACCAATCACGCCGTCCAGCTCGCGAACCTGGCGCCGGACACAGTCTACTTCTATTCGCTTGGACTCGCGGCCCAGACGCTCAACGCCAGCACGAACTATTTCTTCCGCACCGCGCCGCCTGTTGGCTCGCGCCGGCCATTCCGGGTCTGGGTGCTGGGGGACTTCGGGTTCACCAACGCCTCCGCCGGCCCCGTGCGCGACGCTTACTCCAACTTCACCTCGAACCGCTACACCGACCTCTGGCTCATGCTCGGCGACAACGCCTATCACGGCGGCCTGGACCCGGTCTGGCAGGTTGCAGTGTTCAACACCTATTCCAACCTCCTCCGCCAAACGCCCGTGTGGTCCTGCATCGGCAACCAGGAGACGTTCAACCTTTCGACCGTCTCGAACACCGCGCCCTATTTCGAGAACTTCAGCTTTCCGACCAACGCCGAGGCCGGCGGCGTGGCGAGCGGCACCGAGAGATATTTTTCATTCGATTACGCGAACGTCCATTTCATCTGCCTGGACTCGATGACTTCGGCCCGCACCAACGGCAGCCCGATGCTGCTCTGGCTCGAAGCCGACCTCCAGCAGAACGCCCACGAGTGGACGGTCGCCTTCTGGCATCACCCGCCCTACAGCAAAGGCAGCAACGACTCCGACGCGCGGAACGAGCAGATCGAAATGCGCACCAACGCCGTGCGCCTCCTCGAAGCCTACGGCGTCGATCTCGTCCTCGGCGGCCACAGCCACTCCTACGAACGCTCGTATCTCATCGACGGCCATTACGGGCCGTCGTCCACATTCTCGACGAACACGATGCTCAAGGGCGGCGGCAGCGGACGCGCCGATGGCGCCGGCTCCTACGACAAGCCCACGACCGGGCCGGCCGCCCACGAAGGGACCGTTTATCTGGTCAGCGGCAATGGTGCGTCGCTCGGCGGCGGCCCGTTGAACCACCCGGTCATGTATCGTTCGCGCAATCTCCTCGGCTCCGTCGTGCTGGACTTCGACGCGAACCGGCTCGACGCGAAGTCCCTCCTCTCCACGGGCGCCATCGACGACTACTTCACGATGACCAAAGGCGCCACCCCGCTGCGAATTCTGGCCGCCCAGCCGAGCGGCCCGGACCTCCTCGTCTCCTGGCAAAGCGTCGCGCAACGGACCTATCGCGTGCAATACTCGCCAGCGCCCGGCCCGCCGTGGACGAACCTCGCGGGGCCATTTGCCGGCGACGGCGCCGTTCGCACCGTGCCCATCCCCATAGGCGCAACGAACGGGTTTTTCCGGCTCTCGACGCCAGGGAACTGAGCCGGACTGCCCAGTTGATGAAAGGCGTCCCGAAAGTCCCGTCGCCAGGCCGGTCACGACTTGACTCTGAGTCCGGCCGCTCTGGCAAGCGAAGCCTGTCGTGTGTCGAAAGTGAGGAACTCCGTCGCGCCGAGCACCACGGCCAATCCGACGTGCAGGAGGTCGAAACTGCGAACGCCGAGGGTCTCTCCGTGCGCAGCACCAAGGCTCTCCGCCGCTCGAAAGGTGTCCGTCCATGGGATTGGGGTGGGCGCGAGGATTCTGTCCTCCAGGTCGGAATCGATCTCCCGGAAAGCTTCCTTGCGCTGCTCGGCGGTAATTTCGCCGCGGAAGACACGCAGCCGAAGGCCCGTGCGGAGTTCGTGGCGGTGCAAGGGCGTGAAGGGAAGAGGCTGGGTCAGGCGCTGCATGCTGTTGAGGGCTTTCCTGGAGTCGGCCTCTGGCGAGTAAACGGCCACAAGAAAGCTTGTGTCGGCATACGCGGGCATGGTGGCGGGTTGAAAATTCGGAATTGAAGGTTGCTGAATTGGCCCTCACCGCGGGCGCGCTCGCCTCGAACGGCAGAGGGAGGTGGCGCACGGCGGGGAAGGGCCCGCTCGGATCAATACGGTCGCGATTCCCGTTCCTCGACGATGACGTTGCCGGGAAGCGCCTTGTCGCCGTAAATGCGCCTGAGGCGGGCGGCGAAGTCGGGCCGTTTCTTTGGGCGCCTGAGCGTGGGCGCAGGGGGCTGGGTGAGGAGGGCAACGACTTTGCCCCGCTTGCTGATTTCCACCTGTTCGCCCTCCTCCACCCAGTTCAGGACGGTGCCGAAGTCGTGTCGGATTTGCCGGACAGTGGCGATTCTCATGTGACACAAAGATGTGTCACTTGGCCGACGATGTCAATGGCCGCCGCCGGTTCGGTCGACAAGTGGAGCGAAGTGACCTACGCGGGCGTCAAGTTCGAGCACTCCGAAAAGGACGCGATGCGGCTCAAAGCCATCGGCCAGGCGTGCGACAAAGCGATGGCCCGAAAGAAAACTTATGAGGAAAAGCTCGGTGTGAAGCTGTCAGTGAAGCGTTTTAGCGAGTTGGGAGAATTCAGGCCGATGGCGCAGAATCGCCCTATTATTGGCGGGGACGGTGTGCAGGGCGGGAGTTCGCCGTCATTTTTTGGGAGAGCGAAAGCTGTGACGGCGTTGGCCGGAGAGGATGAGCCCACCGCTGCTTTCGGCGAACTGATCTTCAAGGCCTGGGTCTCGCTCGAGTGTGCCCTGGAGGCGCGATAATCGGCCCCGGGACGCCGGTCACATTCTCGGCATTCGCCTTGACCACTGATTCCGATCCACGCATCACGCACCACGCATCACGTTTCACGTTTCGTAATCCCTCAGTGAATGCCGGTGGGGCGAGCGTCCTCGCGAGCCGGAGCCAAGAAACGCTGAGTCATCAAGCGGCTCGCGAGTACGCTCGCCCTACCTGACCGAGGGATTACCACGTTTCACGTTTTACGTTTTACGCCGCCCACGCCGATCGCCTATCCTTGCCTCATGCCCCACTGGCAAAAAATCACCGTCGCCGGAGTCGGACTGCTCGGCGGTTCCATCGGCCTGGCCGCGAAGCAGCGCCGGCTGGCCGAGCGCGTCAGCGGCCTGGTGCGGCGCCCGGAAAGCATCGCGGAGTGCCTGGAGGCCGGCGCCGTCGATGAGGCGTTTACCGACCCCACGCGCGCGGTCGAGGGCGCCGACCTGGTCCTCCTCTGCACCCCCATCGCGCAGCTGCCGGCGCGGGTGGCGAAGTTCCTCCCCGCTCTCAAGCGCGGCGCCATCGTCACGGACGTGGGCAGCGTGAAAGGCGGGGTCGTCGCGGAACTGGAGCCGCTGGTGTCCGGGGCCGGCGCGCAGTTCATCGGCTCGCATCCGATGGCCGGCGCCGAAAAGATGGGCGTGGCCGCGGCGCGGGCGGATTTATTCGAGGGCGCCGTCTGCGTCGTGACGCCAACCGTGAACTCGAACAAGGATGCCGTCCGAAAGGTGGAGGAATTCTGGAAAGACCTCGGCGGTCTGCCGCTGCAAATGTCACCCGAGGAACACGACGATTTGGTGGGCCGTTCGAGCCATCTGCCACACGTCGTCGCCGCCGAGCTGGCCAACTACGTGCTCAGTCCCGTCCATCCCAAGGAGCAGGCGATGCTTTGCGCGACAGGCTTCCGCGACACGACGCGCGTGGCCAGCGGCTCGCCCGAGATGTGGCGCGACATCGCGCTGGCCAATCGCAAGAACCTCGCGCGCGTGCTCGGCGTGTTCATCGAGGATTTGCAGGAGTTCCAGCACGCGCTGGAGACCCAGGATACGAGGACCATCGAAGAGTTTTTCCAGCAAGCCAAGCAACGCCGCGACGCCTGGCACGCCGGGGCGGCTTCGCCGTCGCCGGAGTGAGGAGGGATGAGGGATGAGGGATGAGGGATGAAACCTGAGCTTCGTGTAACCTTGACCGCGCCGTGCCCG
>CAZZAQ010000522.1:0-4170 GCA_964652165.1 uncultured Bifidobacterium sp. | reverse complement strand
AACGCGTGCGTGTTCGAGAAGACGTCGAGGAAGGTGCGGACGATGGTGCGCAGGGTGTGCTCGTCGAGTTGATGGAGCGGGAGCCACTGGCAGAACACACCACCGGGCGCGAGCCGCTGGCGGACGGCGTCGAAGTGTTCGCGCGTGTAAAGGAAGCCCGCGCCGTCCTGGCCGGGATGGAAGAGGTCGGCCACGATGACGTCGTAGCGCCGGTCGGTCGCGCGCACGTAGCGGCGGGCGTCGGCGATAATCACGGTAGCCGCCGACGTGAGGAGGCTCTGTTCATTATTAGACTGAGCCTCCTCACGTCGGCTGCTACGGTGTTTAGTGCCGACGCCCTTGTTCTCCGGCTCGAAGTGGTGCATCAACGCGACGATTTCGGGCACGAGTTCCACGCCGTCTGCGGCCAATCCGGGATAATCGAGGGCCGCGCCGAGGGTGATGCCGGTGCCGGGGCCGAGGAACAGCGCGCGGCGCGGCGCCGGATGGAGGAGCAACGGCAGATGGGCCTGCCGGCGTTGCGCGAGCGCCGCCGCGGTGCCACCCATCTGAAAACGATTGTTTACGCGCAAGCTGCGGTGCCCGTCGGGCGTCTCAATGACCGCAACCGAGCCCATCGCGCCTTGGCGCCAAGCGCGAAGCGTCGCGTCGGGCGGGAGCCGGACGAGGCGCAGATCGGGAGGAAGCGCGAAAACCAGCCCGCCAATCAGCGCGACGCCGAGCGCATTCCAGCCGCTCCAGGCCGGCAGGACGAGCAGATAGCCGGCGGCCAGCGCGACGAGGGACCATTTCGCGCCGAGCGCTGGCAGCGCCGCGAGGCCGAACACCGCGCCGGCTAACGCGCCGCCCAGCGTGTTCGCCGCGGCGGCGCGGCCCACGCCGCGATCGCGCGTCGTTGCCGCGGCGATAAGGTGGCTGAACATTGCGCCCATCAGCAGCGTGGGCAGGAGAAACACCGCGAGCGCAACGGTGAGTTCGCTCAGCGCGACGGAGGCCGGCTTGTCACCGAGAGTGTCGCGCAGCGCGTCGTAGAGCGAAGGCACACGCGTCATGACCCATATTTCAGCGAGGCAAACGGCCGCCAGCGCGCAAAGCAGCCTGGCAAGGAGTGGGCGGAAGGGCGGCGTTTGGCGGAGGCGCTGATAGCCGGCCGCGCCCAGAGCGGTCCCGAGCAAGTAGACAGCGAGCGCGGCGGCGAAAGTGTAGAGGGTGTTTTCGAGCGCCTGTGAAAGCACGCGCACGCCGACAATCTCGAAGCCGATGCCCAGCAGGCCGGTCACGAAGGCCGTCAGATGCAGGCGGGCTTGCGAAATTGGCGGGGCTAGTGGGGCAGCGGGGCCGGCGCGATCCGGGGCCGGCGCGGGCGGACAGTTCCATGCGAGCGCGCCGCATGCGATGTTCAGCGCGCAGAGCAGCAACGCACTCGCGCGGAACCCCACTGCGGGCGCGAGAAGGAACGCCGTGGCCAGCGTGCCGGCGACGGCGCCGGCGGTGTTCCACGCGTAGACCCTGGCCAGCGCGCGCTCCTCCGCACTCACCGCAGCGAGCCAGCGTTCCATCGCCGGAAGCGTCGCGCCCATCGCGGCAGTGGCCGGGAGCAGGGCGAGGAACGGGATCGCGAAGGCCACGAGCGCCTGACGAAACGGCGAAGCGTCCGCACCCATCGCGGCGATGGCCAGTCGATTGAGTTGCGGAACGAGCAACGTGACCAGCGCGGCACACGCGCCGATGCACAGTTGCAGTCCTCCATACCAACGGCGCGGGTCGGCGCCGCGATGGATGCGCCCGTCGAGCGTCCACGCGCCGAGCGCCATCCCGCCGAGGAACGCGGTCACGAGCGCGAGCATCGCGGGCGCCTCGTGGCCGAGGCCGGCGGAAAACATTTTGCTCCAGATAATCTGGAGGCCCAGGCCGGCGAAACCGCTGGCCAGGAAGAGGGCGGGGAGGTGGGCGTGTTGCGTGTTGCGTGTTGCGTCAAGACGCGACGAGAGCGCTTGGCGTGAGGAAGGCATCACCGGCTAGAGGCTTGCCCATGCGGCGTCCTCCTGCGGCGTATTCCAATCCCTGGCCAGAGCGGTCTCGCTCAAGAGCAGGCCGCTGAACGCTTCGTCCTCGCGTTTCTGGCGCAGGAAACGAGCAAAGTCGTAAACCTCCCGCTGCAGCGGTTCTGGCAGGTCCGCCACTTCTCTTTCAATCAACTCTCGCGTGCTCATGGATTCCTTATCGCACGATCAAAGCCGGGTGTAAATCTCATCGCGGCTCATCGGAGCGTCCTAACTTTGGATGCATCGTGGAAAGCGGCTGCACGCCAATCGTGCCGCGCAGTTCCTTGAGATACGCGGCGGATTTCACGCGTTCGAGCTGCACACGGGCCCGGCGCAAGCGCTCGGGAATGCCCAGCCGCTCGGCTTCACCGGCGTAGTTGGGCTTGGCGAGGAACTTCTCGAGCGTGGCGGCATGGCGCTGCCAGAGCTTGCGGTCGGCGGATTGCTGGGCTTCGAGGCGTGCCGCGTACCAGTCGCTTTTGAGAAGACTGTCACGGGTGAAAAGCGAGCGCAGCTCGGGCGAGGCCAGGTCGCAGCCTTCATGCTGGCCGTCGCGCATGACGTGCAACAGCGCACGCAGCGGCGGGCACGCCATCCCAATGCCGCCGTCCTCGAAGTAAAGCGCCGCGACGCGCTTTTGGGTTTCGACGATGTTGTCCACGGCATCGGCGAAGATGGCCGGATCCTGCGTCTCGGGCCGGAGCATCCGGTCGGTGAAAATGACGTGCGGATGGTTGAACATCCGGCCGAGGTAGGTGCGCACGAATTTGGCCGTAATCCGGTAGCCGAGCCGGCTGGCCAGAACCTTCCGCCCTTCGAACTCGGTGTCCTTGCACTTTTCCAGGCAGCCATCGCGGATAAGCGCCTTCGGATCGCGCTCCTCGACCGTCATGCGGCACCAGACTTCGGGCACCAGCAGGCTCACGTCGTGGTCGATGCGGCACTGCGGCCCGACGTAGCCCGCCGCGGTGACGAACCCGCTGTATTCGGTGAGCAGGAAGGAAACGAGCGCGGCGTTGAGATCGAAGATGGGCGGCAGGGCATTGAACGGTCCTTTGGTGAGCGCGCCCTCCGAACCGGCGCCGGTCGTGGAAGGCGACTTGCCGGTCATGGAACAGATGAACTCCATGAACAATTCCGGCAATTCCATGAAATGGATCGGATTGTAAGCGCAGAGCGGGCGCACGCCTGGCTCGGGCGGATTGTTGCGGCGGCCGGGCAGCACGGCGTTGACCGGCGTGGGCACGGGCTGGCCGAGGGGCGCCCGGCGGTGCAATCGCGTCGCCATTTCCGCCAGATAGACCGAGCGCGGATCGACGAGGTCCGGGCGCGTCTGGAGGTAGCGCGGGTTGCGGCTGGGCTTGCCATCGATGAGGCGGGGGCGGGCGTTGGAGACGAAGAACGCGGGCCGGCCGCTGTCGGCCACTTGCCGAATGAACCGCTGTATCACCGGGGTGTAGCGGTCGAAGTGCAGCGCGTCTTCGACTTCGTCGCGGGCCTGCGCGGGCGTCAACGGTTCGTAGTTGGACAGGAAATTGCCGGGCTGGGCGAAGTCGCTCTCCGTCTGCTTGTCGTAGCCGCGATGAATGGCGTCGTCGGGGCGCTGGAAGAGGCGGTACTCGCAGTTTTTCACGAACTTCACCGAAGGATTGGCGCACTCGGGGTCCAGGTGCGCGAGCGCCTCGGCCGGCACGACGACCGACGCGGTGATGTCGTCCTCCATCTGGAGCTTCACGGCGGGATGAAAATCCTTGCGCATCCCGAACGTGCGCCACGCGCCGTCGGCGTCGAAACCGACCCGGAGATAGGTGGTGACGAGCCTGCGGTTGTCGCATTTGAGTTCGTTGCCGAGCGTCCCGTTGATGTAGTCGACGCTGAAGTGCCGGCGCCAGTCCTCGCCCCACTCGGGCTTGTAACAGCGCTTCACGACGAAGACGAGTTCCTTGATGTATTGCGGGATGCCCTCGATCCATTCGTTGTATTCGGCGCGAAACTGGCGCGGCGCGGGCGTCAGGAGCTTGATGACCGAGCCAAGCGAACGGTCGTGGCTGAGGACGGGGCGCTTGTCGACTCGCTTGCTGCTGGCCGGAAAGCGGCCCGAATAGTCCCGGCCGATCAACTCCGC
>CAZZAQ010000521.1:0-4171 GCA_964652165.1 uncultured Bifidobacterium sp. | reverse complement strand
CTTCACCGTGCGCGAACCGGTTCCGTCGGGATTGGGGCCGACGGTGAGCTCGACCGTGCGCCCGGCGGTGCGCTCGAAGCGGGCGTAGAGGTTGTCCGGCGGCGCGAGGTCGCGGCCGTTCACAGCCAACAAGTATTCTCCGGCCCGCACATCGACGCCGGGCTCGGTGAGCGGTGAGCGGAGATCGGGGCTCCAGTTGAGTCCGCCGAAGACCTTGCGGAAACGGTAGCGTCCGTTGGCCACTTCATAATCGGCCCCGAGCAGCCCACCGGGAATCGTCTCCGCGTCATAAGGGCTGTCCCCCGGCGATTGATAGGAGTGGCCGACGGCCAGTTCGCTGAGCATCCAACGGATAACGCGGCTGAGATCGTCGCGCGTGGCCACGTCGGGCACGAACACCGCATACTTCTCCCGCATGGCCGGCCAGTTGGCGCCGTGGAAACCGGGGTCGTAGAAGAAATCCCGGTTGATCCGCCAGACTTCATCCAGGATCTGCGCCCACTCCGCGGAGGGATCGATCTTCACCTGGATGCGATCAACGTCGAGCTTGAACTTCGCGAGGTCGAGTTTGTCGCCCATATCAACGATATGCCACGCCTCCTTGACGCGGAGCAGGGCGCGTTTGTTGTCGGCCGAAAGCATGAAACGATCTGCAGCTTCGAGGAGCTGATCCTCCTTGCGGGTCTTGAAATCATAGCGAAACACCGCGGCATCGGCGCCGCGATCCGTGGACGCTGCGCGACGATAAAAGAGCTGGTTGGTCGACCCCGCCGTCAGGTCGGCGTAGGCCCCGGCCTTCAAGGGCAAAGCCAGGATGCGCTCCGCCAGCCCATCGGGATCGAATTTCAATTCCGGGACAGCCTTGGACTCCTTGGAAGGCTTCTCCTCCTTGTTTTCCTTTTTCGCGTCGTCGACTTTCTCCTTCTCCGCGGCGAGTACCTTGACCTCATCGGTTTTGGGCTTCTCCTCGTCACTCTCCTTGGCCAGGGGTGACGCCACTCCCTTCGCGAGCACAGCGAGGTAGATTTGCTGGACGGAACGGACGTCGGCCCTCGCCAGGGAGAACCAATCGATGGCCGGGCCGGCATCGGTGGAGACCAGGAAATAGAGATATTGCCCTGCCGCGTCGAACACCGGGCTGGTCGCATTGGCCAGGCCGTCACTCACCGGGTAAGACTTCCCTTCGGCAATCGAGTAGAGAAAGAGGCGGTTGAACAGCGTGGGGGTGTTCTGCGTGTAAGCGAGCCACCGTGAGTCCGGCGACCACGCGTGGTCGAGCACCGGCCTCGGTCCATAAACCACGTCCGAGGTCACCTTCGTTTGCCGGCCCGATTCCAAATCGAGAATCCAGATGGCCAGCCCGTTGTCGGTGTAGCTGAGCTTTTTCGAGTCGGGCGACCATTGGGGGTTGGCATAGAAGCCCGCCCCCTGGAGCGGGAAGGTTCGCCGCGGGCTTTTGGCATCCTGCGCCAGCACGTGCAACTCGTAAGAGCCGCTCTCGTCGGAGAACAAGGCGTTCCACTTGCCGTCCGGGGACCAGGCCGGAGAGCGCTCATGCGCCGCGGGGGTAAGCGTCAGATTCCGGTCATCTCCTTTCTCGCGCGGCACGGTCACCACCTCGCCGCGAAACTCGAAGACCGCGCGCGCCCCGGATGGGGAGAGGGAGGCCGACCGGATCCATTTCGCGCCCTTGGCCCAGCGCGGACGTCGCTCCATCAGGTCCGCCGCCACGCCAAGCTTGACCTGCTGCGAGGTTCCCTTCGCGGGGTCGAGCAAGTGGACGAAGCCTCCCTGTTCATAGGCGATTTTTCCGCCGCCGGACGCGGCGCTTACGACCGGGAAATCCGTGTGTTTCGTGAGTCGCTTGACCGACTGGCTGCGCCGGTCGAAGGCATAGACGTTGAACTCACCGTCGCGATCCGACCGGAAGTAAAGGGCGTCTCCCACCCACATTGGGTCGGTGTCGTTGCAGCGGCCCGCGGGCTGGGGCACCTGCTTCACCTCCTGGGTGGCCACGTCGAACAGCAGGATGCGCGACGCCGTGCCGCCGCGGTAATGTTTCCATTGTCCGAAGGATTCCCGGAGCGGGACGTACGCGATCGTGCGGCCATCCGGAGCGATGGCCGCCTTGGTCGCATTGGGAATCGGCAGCTTCGTGGGATAGCCGCCAGTTACCGGCACCGTAAACAGTTGGGTGTAGCGTCCCGTGTAGACCTCGCGGGGCGACGAGAACAGCACCGATTTTCCGTCCGGCGTGAAGCCGAGGGCGATGTCCTCGCCCGGGTGCCAGGTGAGCCGCTGTGGAACTCCGCCGGCCGCCGGCACGACATAGACATCGGTGTTCCCCTCGTAACGTCCGGTGAAGGCGACCAGCGTGCCATCCGGCGAAAGCCGCGGCCCCGACTCCACGCCGGGATGAACCGTCAACCGGCGCACGGCCGAGCCGTCCAGCGCCGCCATCCAGAGATCGTTGGCATACGCAAAGGCGAGACCGCTGCTTCCCGGCGCCGGGTCCGAAACGAGCCGGGTATTGGTGGTGTCAATGGCGCTCGCCGCCCAGGCGGTGGCACAGGCGAAAGCCACGAAGATTCTCAAAATCGGATTCATAAGTGGGCGAATTGCGGCGCAGTGTAGACGCGGCACCGGCTGCTCGGCAACGCAAACCGGGAATGAATTGGCTGCAACCGCGTAGCGGTTGTGGATGTTTGGCGGACGGTGACCCAGGGTAGCTCGTGCCTCGCAACCGTGGGCTTTGGGACGCAGCCCCGTTGGGGCTGAATACGCGGACGAATCAGGAACGTTGGGCGCGATGTCGAACTTTCCAAAGGAAATACATGCTCTCGTTACGAATCGTATCCTGGGCTGAAGTCCCGACGAGATCAGCCGCAATTTTTGTGAGGCCAAACGCCTTCGCGGCAGCGAGCAAACTGGACTCAATGAATCCGAAGTAAAAGCCAGCCGAGATGGCTGCTGCCCAGCCCAGCATTCCAGCGCCTGATTTCCGAAAGACAGATTTGCTAGCCGAAGTGACTTTGCGATTTAAACGCGCCAACTCTGGCTCAATCACTTCCTTGAAAACTGCCGCTGCATCTTGCTCGCTGAGGTATCCTGGCTTGGCTTTGATGTGTTCATCAACAGCCTTAGCAAAAGCTTGTCGAAAAGAAATAAATGCATCCGCCTTTCCTTCTCGCAACACCAGCAGCTCGCGAGCGGAGACATGGCTCAAAAACGGGACTATGCATGTGAGGTGTTCCTGAATGAGGGCGTTCCTCCGATTTAGCCCAGCGTTTTTGACAAAGTCGTTCAAAATTTCAACGTGGACTTGCCGACTAGTAACGATGCTGGCTTTCAGGCATTGTGACACAGCCATCTCAAACCCGATATCATTGAAGAGATCGTGAGCCATGTCTGCATCCACCTCGAACTTCTTGCGCTGTGCTCTCGACATGGGGACAGCTCGCGATCTTTTGAGCCGCGTTGCTAGCCGCGGATGATCTTCAGCCAGTTTGGTGATGCTGCCCCAGTCTTGGTGCACAAAGCCATGCTCTACCAGTTCGTCGCTGCCCTTAATGTTCAGACCAACCGAGCCGTCCTCCCAGCATTCAAGCGTGGCTTCGGTCTCTGCCTCGAATCGCTGGGCAAATCTTCGGAGCGAACGATCAAATCTCTTACGGTCGCCGTCCGGTAACGCTCTCTTGCCCAGACAGTGGTAGCAAAGGGTAGTGGTTGGCGTAACGGGCACGATGATCCCTGACTCGATCAGTGGTCGGAAAACGAGGATGACTTCCAAGTCGTCATGGAAAGCCAACCTAGCCTCATCAATTGGGCTCGCCTGATACTGACCCGATGACGCGAAAAGATTGTTGTTAACGAATACACAGTCACTGTAGAACGCTGCAAACTGAACGAGTTCGCGCACCCGCTTCATGCGGCACTCTGCAGCAGCGCACGGCTTTGGCCCACCACCGAGCGAAAGCGACGCAGTGTGGGAGAAAATCGAATCGACATTTGTGACCGAGGAAGTTGGAGTCAATTCGGCTGATTGCTCGGCGATTGAAACTAGTTCAGATCGTTTTGCACGTGCGATCCGACCTGTATTGATGGCCGACCCTTTTAGGAATCCGGCATTTTCCAGCAGCTCGAACAAGATGTGACGCATAAGCGTGTGTTC
>CAZZAQ010000520.1:2174-4172 GCA_964652165.1 uncultured Bifidobacterium sp. | reverse complement strand
ACACCTATCGCACCGGCCAACGCCAGACAAGCAAAACAAGTTAGCGCTTATGGGGTGAAGCCCCAGGTGCATGAACCGACCAAACCTTCCCGCCCTGTAAGGGCGGCACGGGCCGCGCCATGAATCTGTTCCGGCCTTTCAGGCCTCAGGAGGATTCTCCGGACACGTTACCTGGGCCTCCGCTCGCGATGCTCGCTTCAGCCCAGGCTATAACAGGACGGGCCTACGGCCCTGCCGAGGCTCCCTGTTCCAACCGCCGGACAGGTTCAAGTTCGTTTTGAATTGGGAACGGCGCACCCCCTGAACCGTAGCATCCGGCGTGAGCCGGATCTGATCGCCTGCCCGATTAGAATGATCCGGCTCACGCCGGATGCTACGAAGCTCATCAGGGCCGGGCTGAGCGGGTTCGTTAGTCCTGGCCCTTGATGAAGTGGTGCAACGCCAGCCGGAGCGCCGCGCCGGCTTCGCCCTGGGCGGAAACGTAGTAGCCGGGTGGCGGAGCCGCTTCCAGCACGGTCTGCGTCTCCGCGACGAACAGCTCTAGTTGCCAGCTTTCTTAAAACCCTCAAACTGATCCATCATGTCAACAGCATAACTTGCCGGTATGACAATCGCCATTTTCCCTCCGCTCCTATCCGACTTCGTTGCCGAAATCACGCCCCAAAAGTTTTCTGGTGGAGAAGGCATTATTTGGATAGGCATCGGTTGACCGTTGACGCTCATTGAGAGGAAATACGGATTCTTAACCGTAAACACAGGTCCCCCACTGTATCCGTCTATAGAGGGATCTTGGAGTAGGAAATACCGGACTCCACCTTCCGTCAGAATGCCGCTCGCGGCCTTCGACTGACGAGAAATCGGGGAAAACATTCCCTCTACTCCTAAACCGAAAGGAAATCCCAGGATTGCCAGCTCTATGTCGCGAGGCGGTGCCAATGAGTTTGTGAACAGATGAAAGGGGATGATCCACAAGCCAACTGATGCGGGTCGCGGAGAAACCGGATTCATTGCATGCACCGAGATGTCAGCGAGAGGGTGATGGATCCAATTCTGTGCCCCGACGAAGTCACCGAACCGGATCTTTAATACTTCGTTCGTTTTGCCGAGATAAACCGTGCCATTCTGTGAAATCTGAGTCGCGATATGCTTCGCGGTGACGATGAAGGGCAGACCTTTTCGGCTGCCTACGAGTAATGCCGTTCCGCCAACCACGTACGGTTTTGGGACAAACACGTTTGTGTTCGGCTGTTTCCAAAACACTTGAAGCCGGTTGGTTCCAACCTCCTCAAACACTCCGATGTCGTCAGTGAGTTGGATTACTGATCGGGAAAGTTCGTCGAGACCTGCATTGAGTTCGCAGAGTGCCAACGCCGACAGGGTGAGAATGTTAAAAAGGAACTTCTTCATTATGAGTATTTCATGCCAGCTTCCTCGCAATCTGCTCGTCCAGAATCTCGCGGACGGTGAGGGGGATGATGACGGCGTGGTCGGCTTTGAAGAAGCGGTCGATTTCGCGCAGGGCGTCGCGGCGCCCCTCACCCTGGCCCTCTCCCCCCTCAGCGGGGCGAAGGAGTCAGTGGCGGCAGCACCTTTTTGGGGCGGCATGGGCGGAGATTACGCATCGCGCCGCAGGCGGTCAATCTTCGGGAAGAATTCAGTCCCGCACGGTCGCGCCTTGGCACATGCACCACGACTGCCTTTCTGGACTGCGGCGGCAAGTCGGACGCGACGCCGCTACCAACACGAATCTCCCAGCCAAAGCGCCGTCGCCGCTGCGCTCTGCCGGCGCCTCGCTGCAAAATCGCCCTCTCGCAAAACGCGCCGATGGTGGTGCGGGACGGCGAGAACGGCTGCAAGCTGATGCGGTGGGGTCTCATCCCGGTTTGGGCCAAGGGAATAAGCGGCGATTGGAAGTTGGAACCCCCTCACCCCAGCCCTCTCCCCCGATGGGGGAGAGGGAGCGGAGATGGAGCGAGGGAGTTGGCGGCGCAGCAGGAT
>CAZZAQ010000520.1:1634-2164 GCA_964652165.1 uncultured Bifidobacterium sp. | reverse complement strand
AATTCGGCAAATCACATCTTCGAACCACTTACATGCGCCGTCGGAAAGGGAAGCGAGCCAGGGAGTCGGTTGCGCAGCAAGATGGGGTGGCTGACGGGATTTGAACCCGCGACAACCAGATCCACAATCTGGGGCTCTAACCATGCTGAGCTACAGCCACCATCCGCAGCACCTGTCACGCTAGCCAATTCCCGGAGAAAGCGTCAAGCCCGGGATCGGCGGAACGCGGCTTCGGCGCACTTCATTTTCTGCGCAGGCGAGGACAAACGAACCGCCTCACCCCTCACCCCGGCCCTCTCCCCTTGGAGGGGAGAGGGAGCGCGACGGTCGTCGAGGTGATGACGGACGCGTTCGCCGCGATCCCCTGCGCTTTCCACCCTCGGTCATTCCGCGTTGGCCTCCCGCACCCGCGTTTCCCAAAAACGTTCGGCGTCCCGATGCCACTTCAGCACCTCTTCGCGCTGCGCGGCATCGGCCAGTGTGATGCGGCCCATCCGCTCGCGTGTCCAGTCGAGGAAATACTGCGCCGA
>CAZZAQ010000520.1:0-1624 GCA_964652165.1 uncultured Bifidobacterium sp. | reverse complement strand
AACCAGCCGCTCTCGGTGAACTTCAATTGGCCCAGCGAGCCGGTCCGCTCCAAATCGGCGAGCGGCACCGTGCGCTCGACGCGTCCGTTCACGATGACTTCGATGGCAGACACCGGCTCGCGGACCGTCAGCCGGGTCGTGAGTTCGACTTCGATTTCCTTCCGGGCGGTGAACACTTTGCCCGGCCATTCACCGTTCGCACGGCAGCGCAGCAACGGTCCGTTCGAGACGAAGCAGCGGCCGGCGCGCAGTCCATCCCACCACTTCTTCCAGGTCAACTCACCGCCGGCGTGGACGTAGACGCGGTTGTAGCCGACGGGATTTTGCAGTACGCCCGAGGCGCTCCCGGCGCTGGGCGGCAGGCGCAGTCCGGCGTTGAGGATGTGGTAATAGATCTCCTGCGTATAAAATCCGTTGCCGCGGGGCGGCGGCAGGCGTTGCGCGTCGCGGGGGCGTCCCCAGGCCTCGTTTTCGTACATGCCGTCGCGGAGCATGTGGTTGACCGCCAGGCCGACGGAATCGACGCCGTGGGCGAGCCACACCGGCACGTCGTACCAAAAGGGCTTCTCGATATCGATCCAGACGCCGGCATGGCGGCGAGCTTCCACCAGAAACTGCGCCGACGAAGGATGCTCGCGGGTCGCGTTGGTGATGGGCAGCGGCGCGTCCAGATGGAAGTAGAGCAGCGCTCCGCCTCCGCGTTCGTCCTCGCCGCCCATCCAGTGACAAAAGCGGTTGCCATCGAAGCGCACGAGCAGGGGATCCGGCCGGGGCCTGCCGGCCCAGGGGTCCATCTTGTTCCACCAGGTGATGACGGGCGCCACATGCAGGTCCTCGGCCTGCATCACGAGTTGGATGTCATTCGTCGGCCGGTGCACGTGCAATTCGCCCGACCACCAGCCTTCGCGCGCGAGGTCCGCGATGCGTTCGAGCGTTTCGCGCACGACCGTCGCCACTCCGTTGCTGCTCACGAACTCGCCGCGCGCGAGCCGATATTCCGGCCCGCGTTCGATTTCGTAAGTGTAGCGGCCGGGTTCCAGCTCCAGTTCCGCCCGGCCGGGGAAAACGAAATGGTCGCGAAAGAAAGGCAGTTTCTCGGGCTTGACGGGCTTGCCGACGTTGTCCTTGAGGTGGATGCGGCAGGGAACGGGCTGCCGGGTCGCGGCGTCGATGACCTCCAGTGTCGTCCGCGCGGTGGCGCCGATGGCCATGCCCGCGCCAGTCGCCAGCGCGCACGCTGCCGCCGCCAGCTTCACGACGACCCGTGCGGAGAGTCGCTGGCGGTTGCGGCGGACGGTAACCGGGTCATTCGACATAGGTGCTGCACAGATGGCGCACAGCCTCAACCCGCGCCGTCAAGCAGCGAACGCTCCTTTACCTTCACGTATTGCTCTTCAACCACGAATGGACACGAATGAACACGAATCCGGCCGGCCGGATTGAGGACACGAATTGCGCGGATTGTCACGGAACCAATTCGTGTTAATCCGTGAAATCCGTGTCAGTTCCATTCGTGTCCATTCGTGTTCATTCGTGGTAGAAGTCGGCTGTCCAAAATTCCGTGAGGAATTGGGCGGCCGGCCCCGGTTCGGCGGCGGGGTGGTGGAGAGTCGCACGGCTGGCC
>CAZZAQ010000519.1:926-4216 GCA_964652165.1 uncultured Bifidobacterium sp. | reverse complement strand
CGCAAGGAGGTTGAGGGCGCGGCTTGGTGCCGGAGCGTTCGGCTATCAGTCCAGTGGTTCACGGATTGGGCGGCGGAGTCCCGCCCGCGCCGGGCGACAGCGCGATTCCAAAGCGGCGTCGCGTCCGACTTGCCGCCGCACTCCAAATGCTCCCGTCGTCCAGCCGACTACTGGAATATGGGAACGTTGGCGTTCGCCGACAGCGCATTGCGCACGGCCGTGCGCATGGAACTGCCGCGCAGGTTGCGGGCGGCCAGCCGCCCTTGGCCGTCGATGAGGATGGCGGCCGGGATGCCCTCGACGCCGAAGGTAGCCGGCACTTGCGTCTGTCCCCATTCGCCCAGATAGGCCTGCGTCCAGTCCATGCCGTTGGCCTTCGCGAATTGCTCCGCAGCCTGAGGATTGGCATCCATGCTCAAACCGAGTATGACCAGTTTCTCCTCCTTGCCGTAGCTCTCTTGCAATTCCTTGAGAACTCGGAGATCGAAGCTGCCCGCGCTCGTTTGGCTGACCCAGAAGTAGAGGAGGACAAGCTTGCCGCGATAATCGGCAAGTTTGATCGGCTTGCCATCGACGGTCTTTGTTTCCAGCGGCGGAGCGGGCTTGCCGATTTTCAGCTTGCCGCGAATCGTCATTTCCAGCGTGCCGACGTCGAACGGCTCGTTCACCTTGGCGCCGGCCACGTCGGGCACTTCAATCTGCTTGTTCACGCTGCCGATCATGCGTTGCCGGTAGTTTTCTTCTTCCGGATCGTTGGCCAGGATGGAGAGCATGTATTTGCCCGGCGGAACGTTATCCACTCGGAACGCGCCGTTGGTGTCGAACACGAGCACGTACGTCCGCTCGGCCAGTTCGCGCGCGCGGCCGGCGGCGCTCCGCGAGAACTCGCGCTGGCGCCGGTTGAATTCCTGCCAGACCCGCTGCTGGGCTTCGGGTGTGGTGGCCTTGCTCATGTCCGGCTGCGGCAGGCCCGGCTCCGGCGGCAGGATCAGCGTGAGCTTGTGCACATCGCGCCGCCAATCCACGTCGGTGACCTCGCCACCGATCACCTTCACCCGGCCGAGGACTTTCCGGCCGGCGCCGCCGAGCATGACATCCAGCGTCGCGCCCGGCTCGACCGCCAGGGGCAGGCCGTGGCTCAGCGGCGTTTCGCCGTATTGCCGTTCCTTGAACCGATACTCGACGTAGATTTGGCGCTGGCCGGGCGGCACCTTCTCGAATACGAAATTCCCCGCCTCATCCGGCTCGGCCTTCAAATAGAGCGACAACCCCGACGAACGATTCCCCGGCTCGTAATAGCGGTCGTAGCGGTGTTGCAACCGCACTGTCTGGTCCGGTTCCGGCGTGTCGCCGACGCGCATCACGCCTTTCACGCGCGCCCACGGCTGGAGCACAACCCGGCCGTTAGACGCCAACTTGTCCGCTCGCACCTCGGCGAAGCCCTGCTCGTGGGCGATCAGAATCCACTCAGCCTCCAGCTTCGGCGAGAACTCGAAACGGCCCTGCGCGTCCGCGCGGGTGGAGTCGCCGCCCGAACTGTTGCTGCGGAACTGCCCAGGGGTGTCCATGTAGCCGCTCTCGTCGTTGTCCACGAGGAGGACGGTGGCATTGGCCGCCGGGGCGCCGTCGGCAGTCTGAATGACGCCGCTGAGGCCCTGGCCCTTGGTCAACGCGAAATCGTTCGTGTAGGCGTCGGCACTCTGGAAGCCGCGCGAGATTTGCGGGACGTAACCGGGGGCTTCGATCATGATCCGCGCCTCCGGCTGAAAATAATACTCGTCGAGGCGAACGGCATACTCGCCGTTGCGCCCGCGGCCCGTGTCGTTACGCTCCCAACGTATCCGCGGCTCGTTGGGCGAATACTTCCGCCCCTTGATGATGCTGAACAGGTCGATCGGCTTCCGGGTTTCCGCGTCGTACACCTTCCCGGAGACGCCCGGCTGGCGATTCAGGTACAGCGTCAACTCATCGCTGTTGACGGAGATCGATTGACGCATGTTGTAATGATTGCTCGCCGAGACGTAAAGCGTCACCGGGTCGGTTGGTGCCCCCGTCCAAGCGAAGCGCCCCTGGTCGTCCGTGATCGCCTGAAAACGGAGCAAGTCCGCGGTGCCCCGCCACTCGTCGAGCCGCACCCTGGCGCCCGGCACGGGCCGCTGCTGGCGGTCGAGCACGCGCCCGCGCAACACCCGCGCCGGCCGGAGCCTGATCTCGATCGGCGCCAGGTTCGGCTCGATCGACAAGGGGCGGTATTGGGGCGCCTGCCCGCTGCGCAGCACGATGAGCGCGCCATCACCCGGCTCGGCGGCCATCACCCGAAATCGCCCTTGCGCGTCGGTCGTAAGGTGCTTGCGCTCGTAGGACGGGTTGTTCCGCTGGAAAATGACTTCGAGGTCCGGCGCAGGTTGACCTTCGCTATCGAGCACGACACCGCTCACCAGGATCGCCGGCGATAAGGTCATCTCCGCCGAGGCTGCCAGCAGCGCGTTGCTCGTGACCTCGAGCGCGCGGACCGGTCGCGTGGGGGCGCGAGGCATGAGGGTCCTCCGAATGCGGCCCGAGCCGTCCTCCTGGATCATCATGGTCGTGCCATTTTCGAGTCGCTCGATGCGGACCGGCCCAGAGGACGAGACGGTGGTTTCCGCGGAAACCTCCACCGCGCCTGGCATCGCGTAGATCGCGGGCCGATAATTCGGGTGCGAGACCTCGAAACGGAACCCCGCGAAGTCAGCCGGCACGCTGCTGCTGGTCCACTTTCCGCCGGCGTCGGTTGTCGCCGTGTCGTGGTCGATCCGGGTGTATTCTCGCGGGCTGGTCTTCGTGATCTTGTAAACCACGACTTCCGCGCCGGCGACCGGTTGGCCGTCCGACGCCTTCACCACGCCGCCGACGGCGATTCCCCGTTGCAGCGACGCCGTGAATTCGCGGCTGAGTCCGGCGCGGCTGGCCTTTGCTTCGGACAGGACCTGGGGGATGCGATTGGGCGCGCGCACCAGCAGGTTGAAGGCGACGGTTTGTTGCGGCGGGTAGGGCAGACGGCAGATGCCCTGCGCGTCGGCCCGGGCTTCACCGAAATGGAACGACTCCTCGTCATCGGTCACTTCGAGTGCCACGGTGGCATTGGTCAATGGCGCGCCGCCCGCCGCGTCCATCACGCGCACGGCAAGCTCGCGGCGATAAGTCGAATCGCCGAATTCATTCAGTTCGCGCATCACTTTGCGCGATGTCAACGGCCGGTTCGGCGCCAGGCCCGATTCCCCCGTCTCGGCCGAGATCGCGGCGATGAAAGG
>CAZZAQ010000519.1:0-916 GCA_964652165.1 uncultured Bifidobacterium sp. | reverse complement strand
CCCGCGTCTCGGGCGGAACGTTGAATCCGGCCTTCGCGGCGATGAAAGGCGCCGCCCCGCTGAAGAGCGAAATGACATCGAGGCTGGTGACGACCTCGTCAGGCCTGGGGTTTTCCAGGGCGGTCTGGAAGAGCCGCAAATCGGGTCCGCGCCCGTCGTTGCCGGATTCCGCCCACGCGACTTGTGAATTCGGATCCGCCAGCGCCTGCTTTTTTTCCATGCGCGCGATCTCCCAGTTGCGCGCGTGGATGCCGTAGCCCAGGCGCACCGATTCCTCCGCTCCGCCGGCGTAGTGGAACACAAGCATGGCCATGGGCACTCCGTCCTTGTCGGCGCCGTATGCGCCGTGCAACAGGTGCAGTCGTTTCGCCTTGCGCCCGACGGGAATGGCGGTCAGCTCCGTGGGATAGAATTGGCCATGACGGGCGGCCTCCAGGCCCGTGACCGCGAGACGGTCGCCAATCAGGAACGGGACTCCATAAAAAGCCTGCACGCCGGCCGGCGGTCCACCGAAGTGCCGGGCAGAGGGGGCCTCGAAGGAAGCGGCGGCGGCCTGACGGGAAAGATCGACGAAGGCGAAAGCGTTCGACCGCACCTGCGCTACGCCGGCCGGCGCGGCGCAAGCCACACTCCAGCCCAGCTCGAGCGCGGCGATAAACGCCAGACCCCAGCTGGCACGAAGTTCCCTGGTAGGGCCGCGTTGCCGCGCGGCCCACATCAGTCTGCGACTCGTGAGTCCCGATGTCATTTCCTTAGCCTTGACCCTGCCCGGCCATCGGATGTTCGCCTCAGCCGGGGACTTTCGAAGGTTAGGGGCTTGCAGGCCGGCTTCCAATAGAAATCTCGGAAGGATGGGGGGCGGGGCGCATCTCACTTTCTGGCGAGCTCAAATGGATCGGTTGGCTTGTGGGGCTGA
>CAZZAQ010000518.1:0-4219 GCA_964652165.1 uncultured Bifidobacterium sp. | reverse complement strand
CTGCGCCGAAGGCGCGTCCATCTTTGGCCGCTTCGCGTCCAGGGCAGGCGAGACGCCTGCCCTACGTTAGTGCCGCGCCGGTTCATGGTTTCAAAGTACGTCCGATTTGCAGAAATCCGGCCTTGCCATGCATACTTTGCGTTCGTTGGCGGTCATTCAAAGGCAAATTGCCAATTCATCGGCCGACCGCGGCGGGCGCCGCTTCGGCGGCAAGCGCGCGGAGCGTCTCGGCCCGCTTCTGGATGAACTGCGCCAGGATGCTCACCGCAATTTCGGGGACGGATTGGGAGGCGATTTCCAGACCGACAGGGCAGGCGACGCGCGCGATTTCGTCTGGCGTGGCCAGCCGGTCTTCGAGGAACTGCTCGAAGATGAGCCGCGCCTTGCGGCGGCTGCCGATCATGCCCAGAAAGGCGAACGGCCGATGAATCAAGTCCGCCAGCACAAGCGCGTCGCGCTGGTGTCCCCGCGTGACGACGAGACCGAAGGCGGGCCGCTCGGGCAGCGCGTCGCCAAAGAGTTCCTCCCACGCGCCAACTCGAAACTTCACCCCATCCGGGAAATGCCGGCGGCTGGCGAACGTCGCGCGGTCGTCGAAAACAGTCACATCGAAATCCAGTTGCACGGCCAGCGGGGCGACGGCCTGAGCGACGTGGCCGGAGCCAGCAATCCAGAGGACACACGGCGGAAAAACAGTTTCGCGGTAGAGCCAGCCAGGCGCGGCGTCCTCGGCCCAGGCGATGGAGAAGTCGTTGCGCACGCCCCAGCAGCGGGTGCGTTCGCGGCGGACCAGCTCGCGCCACAGCGGCGCGGCTTGCGCGGCGCGCGGGAGAATGACCCCGGCGACCTTGCCGCCGCAGATGAGACCGTCGTCCCAGCCGAAATCGTGATCGAGCACCAGGTCGAAGGTCGCCGGTTGGCCGGTGAGCAAAGCACGCCGGGCGCGATCCTGGATTTCCGCTTCCAAACAGCCGCCGCCCAGCGTGCCCACGATCCGGCCGTCGGCAAAGAACAGGGCTTTGGCGCCTTTCTTCTGCGGGCTGGACCCTTTGATGCCCGAAATGAGACCGAGCGCGAACGGCTCACGGTCAGCGAGCGCCTCAATCAGTTGTTCGTAGAACTGCGGCATGGCAGTGAGGACGTCCGCAGGCTAAACGAACTCCGAGCCGTTGGCCAGCGCCCGTTGCGCTCATCGAGACGACGGGGAGAATTTGATGCCTGGGTTCAGCGTAGCTGCGACCGTGAGGTCGCGGGAAACGCACGCACAGGGTTAGGCAGCGGCATCGTTTTCATTGCCGCTTGAGAATTCAGCCTGCGACCTCACGATCGCAGCTACGAAAAGCGGCCCTGAAACTAATGTCTCAGGGCCGCAAAGTGGTTGCGGGGGTGAGATTTGAACTCACGACCTTCAGGTTATGAGCCTGACGAGCTACCGGGCTGCTCCACCCCGCGATCCGAAAAAATCGCTGTGGCTGCTTACAGAAGATTTTGTCCGCTGTCCCCTTCGGTCCAAGGGGGGCGTCAATCTAGGGATCGACCCCCGGCAGCGCAAGCCCTTTTCTCAGCGCGAGGCAAATTCTTCGCGCACGCGCTCCAGCAGGCGTTTCGTCGCGCGAATGCCGTCGGGTTCGCTCAGCTTTTCGCCTTCGTACTCGATGCCCAAGTGCCCGTGGTAACCGGCATCGAGGACGATTTTCATCATCCGGCGATAGTCGGTGTGAGTTTCGTTTCCCGCGGCGTCGAAGTCGTGGGACTTTGCGCTCACCGCCTTGGCGAAGAGCATCATTTCGGTGACCCCTTTGTAGCGGTCGTATTCCTTGCCGCCGCCAAGTTCGAAATTGCCGAAGTCCGGCAACGTGCCGCAATTCGGCAGGTTCACCTTGCGCATCACACCGGCGAGCCAGGCGCCGTTGGAGGAGAGGCCGCCGTGGTTTTCCACGATGACGTTCAGGCCGAGCTTCGCGCCAAAGCCGCTGAGGCGGCGAAGGCCATCGGCGGCGCGCTCCTGCTGCTCCTCGAACGAACCAGCGCCGCGTGTTTCGGCGTTGACACGGATGGAGTGGCAGCCGAAGGACTTCGCTGCTTCGGCCCATTTGTAATGGTTCTCGACGGCTTGCCTCCGTTTGCCCTCGTCCGGATCGCCGAGCGCGCCTTCGTCGTCGCACATGATGAGCAACACGCGCACGCCCTCGCCGTCGGCGCGCTTCTTGAACTCGGCGAGGTAGCCGCGGTCCTTCGCCTTGTCCATGAAGAACTGGTTGACGAGTTCGATGGCGTCGATCCCGAATTCCTGCCGCGCCGTCTTCGGGAAGTCGAGGTGGTCGAGCTTCTTGCCGAAGAGGGCCTTGTTGAACGACCATTCGGCGAGGGAGATCTTGAAGAGGGGCTTCTTTGAAGAGTTCAAGGATGCACAGCCCGGCAACGCGAGCGCGCCGACGCCTAGTGCGGCTTGGGTCAGAAACGCGCGACGGTCAAGTTTAGTGCTCATGCGCAAGGTAGTGGAATCAGTGTGCAGGCGCCGTGGCGCCCTCGACCTGTGGCTGCGCCTTCAGCGGCGGACGAAACAGCAGTGCCAACGCAAGTGCCGCCGTGACCGCGCAGCCAAACGGAATCAGGAACAGACTCTTGAAGTCCGTAACCTCGGCTTTGGTCATCGCAGCGAACAGTCCCGGGCAGAACGTGGCGGCAAGGAGCGCGCCGACGCCGAGAATCATCACGTTGAACAATCCTTGCGCGCTGGCGCGGGCGTCCTTCGGGAAGAACTCCTCGACAAAGATGTACACTGTGGCGAAGAAGAAAGCGTAGCAAATGCCATGGAGCACCTGCACGAGGATGATCCATTCCTTGTGCTGCGGGAAGAATGCGTAAATTCCAAAACGCGCTGCGTGGCCCAGAATGCCAAACACCATCGTCCATTTCCACCCCAGCCGCTTGAGCGTCGCGCCGAGTACGAACATCGTGAGAATTTCTGCGATTTGGCCAATACTCATCACCGGCATGATCCAGTTGCTGTCAATACCGACGCCGCCCTTCTCCGCTGGTGTGCCCAGGAACGTTCCGGTCCACATGAAATAGCTGTTGTGGACCGTGCTGTCCACAAGTGTGACCAGCCACAGCACGAGAATGAATGGATGCCTCAGCAGCTTCAGGGCTTCGAGCCAGGCGAACCTATCCTTGCCCGATTCGACCTTCTTAGGCGGCGTGTGCGGCAGGAGGAAGCTGAACGCTGCCAGTATCAGCGACGCGATCCCCGCCACGATGTACGTCCACTTGGTCGCCGCCTTGGCGGCATCTCCGACCAGCGGATGCTTCAGTGCTTCGCCGATCCACTCAACAACGCCCTGCGGATTGGCGGACTTGACGGCCTCCCAATCCACAAAAATGAACGTGAACGGCCACGCCGCAAGAATCCAGCCGATGGTCCCGCCCATGCGGACGATGCCAAATTCCTTCTGCGCGTCCTTCATCGCGGCGAAGGCGATAGAATTCGTGATCGAGATCGTCGGCACGTAGAGCAGACAATGGATTAGCATCAAGCCGAAGAAAGCGAAAAACGGGGCATTCGGCACCGCCTTTCCCGCAAGCAAGGCTTTGCTCTTCGAGAAGTCATCAACCGTCACGGTACCATTTGAGTCCGCATCCAACTTCTTGAAAAACTCCGCGGCGGCTTGGGGGTTATCCTTGAATTGAGCGACATATCTGCTGGTCCAGTTGTTGTATTCGACAATTTCGAGCGCTCCATTCTGACTAATATCCAGCGCTCTGAAGATCATTTCCGGCGTCGGTGGCCGCACCAAAGCCAGCCCCAACATTGCCAACCCGCCGACAAGATGACTGAAGGCGAGAAATTTCTCCGCCGCAAAGTTTCGGTCCGCGAATTGATTGCTGAAAAACATCCCTGCGATTGCAGCGATGGGGAACGCGTTGAGAATCCATGACTGCTGTCCCGGTAAGAAGCCCAGGCTGGGCAGGTAGCCGAAAATCAGCGGCAGCCACGCCCCCCAGATGAAAAACTCCAGCACCATCATGACGAAGAGTTTGACGCGAATGGATGAATTCATAGCTGTGATGTGCGGGGAAAGTAGGGGAAAGCCCCGCGCAGTGGCAAGCGCGGAGGCAGGCGGCTTTGCGGGTCGGGCGCAAATCAGGTTTCGAGCGAACGTGTGCCAATCCCAAAGGGATTGCGTCCCAAAGCCCAGGGTTGCGAGGAACGAGCTAC
>CAZZAQ010000517.1:0-4219 GCA_964652165.1 uncultured Bifidobacterium sp. | reverse complement strand
GATGCCGAAGAGCAAAGGCACACGGCCGTTCACCAGTTTGGAGGAGCGCTCAACGAGCTCGCGCCGCAGGCGATGGCTGAGGCTTGTGCCTTCGCCCGTCGTGCCGAGCAGGAACACCCCGTGCACGCCGCCGGCGAGCACGTGCCGGATGACGCGCTCCAGTCCCGGCACGTCGAGTGTGTCACGATCCTTCAGCGGCGTGACCAGCGGCGGGATGATGCCGCGGAGTGGAGAGGGAAGCTGGCTCACTTGGCGTCCTTGAAACGAAAAGCCGGCTTGCCGGTGATGTCGGTGCTGGTGAACGACGGGCACCAGAACTTCTCGACGTGCTCGATGACGAGCTCGGTGCCGGCGAAGTGACTGACCTTCGGTGGCTTGTCCGGGTTGTACATCGTGTCCGTCATGTCGCGAACGAGCGCCACGTTCTTGCCGACGTGGACCATCTGCCGGATGGCGAACGGCCGGCCGAGCACGCACATGTTCAGGTGCACGCCACAGAGGATGACGTTGTCGATGCCGCGTTCGGCGAGAAGGTTCCAGGTTTCCTGGCCGTTGTCGGTGATGGCGTCCTGCGGGGCGATCTCGATGGCGGCAGTCTGGCGCGTCCACGCTTCGCGGATGGGGCATTTCACCTTGCAGTCGCAGCCCATGTCGCTGTCGTCAATCGGCAGTGCCGGTTCGCGTTTGGGGTCGGGCCAGCACCAGGCCGTGCCCCAGCGGTTGGAGGCCGAAAGCGGCACAGGCGTGGGGGCGAACGGCGCGGCCTGCGCGCGCTTGCGCTGCGGAGTGTCCTTGTAGAACGCGGTGACACTGCTCGGCGCGTGAATGATGAAGACGCCTTTGCCGCGGGCGGTCTTGATCATCTCGTTCATCGGGCCGGCGAGTTCGCCGACGCGACGCGCGGCGGATTTGCACCAGTGATCGTCCCACATGTCGCAGATAATGAGGGCGGTCCGCCTGGCTTCCCATGTCGCCGTGGTCTCAATGTCGGAGCGAGCCCCGGCGGCTTCGGGCACCTTGGCGCGGGAGCGGAAGGTGAGCCTGAGTTGGGAATCGGCGCTGTTCACGTCAGGCGCGGCAGCCAGCAGGCACAGCAGCCCGCCGGCCACGGCTGGGAGGGCTGGAGCGCGCTTAAGCATCTGGGCGGAATGATTTCGTGAAGGACGCCGGGATTCAACACTTGGTTTGCGAAGTTGACAGAGCGGACTTGCGGGTGAACGCCGGAGCCAGAAGTCGGGATTGACCCGACGACCTACGGTTTACGAATCTGTAAGAGGTATTTGCGGTTTCACGACGAGACTGGCGGAAGCAGCGAGTTCCTTCGCCAGAAGCTTCTGTTCGCTCTTTTCGGTCGGCCATCCAACAATATTGGCGTGGCGTGGCGGGGGTTCTTGGGAAACCACGTTCAAGCGATGCTTCCTGACGATCTCTGTGGAGAGGTCACCGCGCGCACAGAGTCGCCGCCCGCTTTCCGAAGCAACGTCCACTCCAATCATCCACACCTGCTGTTCGTCAAGAGCGTCGATTCGTGAGACGGAGGTCTCCAAATCTTGGTCTGGCATAAAAGCGTTGTGCTTTATGCGCTGCTTCTTCGTATCGAAGTAACTCTCAAAAAAAATGAAGCGAGCGAGCAGCTCTCGGTCTGCAACATGTAGGTCCATCTGGATTGTCTGGCACTTGTCATGCCATCACACGTCTGACATGTTGCAACACGATTTTCGGAATCTCGGTCTGAAAAGTCTCAGCCCCGTGAGCCTTGTTTCGGTCGCAGATACCCGCGTAGGTTAATTCGTCCTTCAGGCCGATGCTCACCGAAAAAACTCTGTTGGGTGATCTATACCACTCGAATGAGACTTCGCCATCTGGGTCTGCGGAGACTTCGGGCAGGGGCAAGTTTGCGGGCCAAGTCTCGACGAATTGCTTGGCCTTGACGTACGCCTCGTAGGTCATCGGTGCGGCAGAGTATCCGTCCCAACCCGACTCGCGACAGGCCGTGAAGGTTGCGTAGAGCTGCTCAAGTATCTCGACCTTGTCCTCCTGGCGCTTTCCCACGTCACCGTGATGACCGCTCAGAAACTGACGAAAAGAATCTTGGGCACGGATGCCCAGGTTCTTGACTGCCCGTTTGCCGGGGAACGACGCGAAGTACGCCTCTTTGCCGGCGAGTTGAATGCGTCCAGCATTCCGCAGAATTCTGCCACGGGTCGGGGAAAGGGTAGTCTCCTTCCAGAGAACCTTTTCCCGCGACGAGGGCGGTTGTACCATCTCAAAGACTTGCATCTGTTTCTTTTCCAGGCACCCAGACCGCTATTCCGGGTTGCTTGTTCAGATGTGTTTGAAGTGTCTGCGACTTTGTGAGTGCACGCTCGCATTGATCTTTGAGTGCTCTCACGTCCGCCTCGTCAAGCGACAGGCTCAACGTGTGGTCGCCCTCGGTGTCGTCATACCGGAGGAGTATGCTGTGTGAAATGACAGCACCTCGGACTTCGCGTGCGTTGGTGTCGAACACAGGACGAACATCGGTGAGGATCTGCGCGTGCTGAAGCAGTTCGGCGTGCTGGTACGAAAGGTCCAAGGCCTTGGCAGAAAGCCGCACAACGTCTAGCTCGAAAAGTTCCCTCAAGAGCGGTCCGATCTTGACCCAGCGTTGAAATTGTTCTTCCGTCCACTCGGACTGCGCAGGTGTAAGCCCAAATTGAAGTCCAGCGAAGACTTGGTCTGTGGTTAAGTTGACGCTGCGGGCAAAGCCATGCAGTGACAGAAGTTGCCTCAAGAGGCTCTCCGCTTCTGCGTCGCGATTGACCAGAACACTCGTCAGCGTCTGAGTCAAGTTCTCGGGGGGGCAGGGTAGCGGTCGCAGGCTTCTGAGTTTGTCAATGGAATCGCGCAGTAGCTTTGGCTCGATCTCCCGAATCAACTGCCAATCAGCCAACTGGCGCTTTTCAAGCCGAAATTGAGGCGTCATGCCCAGTCGATCTTCATTACGCAAACTTCATCTCCATAGGACCATAGGCGCCGAAGCGCCGAACGCAAACTCTTTTTTGCCGACGCTCGGGCACAGGGCTGTCGCTGCGGACGGCAACCGTCGCCCATCCAGACTGATTCCGAGCTTCTTGATTTGCTGCTGGGAGTTTTGCTTTCGCTGGGCGAAAGCTGAACCGCGCTCTGAGGCGTCCGCAATTCGACCACGCGAGCGACTGTCCTCGCGTCTCAGGTCAGACCAGATCGTTCCACCCGTGCTGCTCGCGCACGGCGATCATGGAGCGGAGGATGTTGTTCCACGTCTCCTGCTTCATCATCACTTCGTTGGGGAACATGCAGCCGTCCCAGCAAATGTGCAGGAAGGCCTTGGTGAGGTTCTTCTTTTCGTCGCGCAGCCAGTAGCCGGCGTGATGTGGGATGTTCAGCTTGCCTTTGGGATCGTCGACTACGCAATGGCGGCCGGTTTTGTCGTGGCTGCCGGAGCCTTTGACGGTCGCGTCGTTCTGCGCGACGTGAAAATCGATTGTCCAGGGGCGGAGCGCGGCGGTCAGCTTCGCCAGCGCCTTGTCGAGGGTCTTCTTGTCCTTCCAGTCGTAGCCGGGCGGGAGGATGGCGTCTTTCTCGGCGTTGTAACCGAGGGTGTAAAGGAGCGTGTGGGCCATGTCGGCCTGGAAGCCGACGGATTGCGGGCGGCCGGTTTCTTCGAGCAGGTTCACCATGTTGCGCCAGGAGTGCATGCCGCCCCAGCAAATCTCGCCTTCGGCCGCGAGGCGCTCGCCGTGGGCTTCGGCGACGTCGGCGGCTTCGCGGAAGGTCTGCGCGATGAGCCGGGTGTTGCCGGCGGGATCCTTGTCCCAGTCGGCCACGGCCGCGGCGGAATCGATGCGCACGATGCCATAAGGGCGGACGCCGAGTTCGCGGAGCATTTTGGCGATGCGGCAAGCTTTGTGGACGGCGGTGACGAAGTTGGCGCGCTGCGTGTCGTCGCCCATCGCCGAGCCGTCGAACCAGACCGGCGCGACCACCGAGCCGACGACGAATCCCCGGCCGGTGATCTTGTCGGCCAGCGCCTTGATGCCGTCGTCGTCGAGGTCGATGGAGACGTGCGGGTCGTAGAGGAAGAGGTCGACGCCGTCGAACTTCACGCCGTTCACTTCGGCCTTGGCCGTGAGGTCGAGCATCGTGTCGAGGTCGATGGAAGGCTCGGCCCCCGGGCTGCCTTTGCCGACCAGGCCGG
>CAZZAQ010000516.1:0-4229 GCA_964652165.1 uncultured Bifidobacterium sp. | reverse complement strand
CCTCACGGGCGCATTGGAATAGTACCACCAGCCTCCTGAGCGAACGCGAATTGGCTGGGAGCGCCGGCATCCTGCCGGCGAGTTCCCGCCAGCAGAGGGCAAGGCCACATGCCGGCAGGATGCCGGCGTTCCCAGCGCGCGGCCTCCTGGTCCGCTTTGGTGGTGCTGCTCCAATGGAGCTCTTCCTCGCTGTCTCCGGTGGGGACCCAGACCGGCCGCCTTAAGGAGCCTTCAAAAACCCCGTGTAACCTTTCCCGCGTGGCTAGCGACTAACCAGACATCCGTTCCGCGGGCTGTCGGTGGCGGAACTTTTCAAACGACCTATGAACACGAACAGGATTTCGCTCCTGGCTCTGGCCGCGTTGTCGTTTCTCGCCCTGCCGGCGGGCGCGGATGATTACACGGACCCGCCGGCGCCGGTACTGGGCATCAGCGCGCTTTCCAACGGGCAGCGACGCGTCACGTTTCCGGCGTATCCCTCGGCGGACGTGCTGCGGATGTTGGGCAAAGGATCGATTCTGGACGCGTGGCTCGAGGACTTGAGCGGCGTGTTCTCGAACTGCACCTGGACCTCCGCTGGGAGCAACACATTTCAAAGGCTGGAGGTGACGCCCCTGGGCAGCAACGCGGTGCTGACGGCCACGGCGTTGAACAAGCTGGCCTACGGGCCGACGCCAACGCTGCTCGACCGGCTGCTCCAGGACAGCGGCCCCAACTCCGCCAGCGCCTGGATCAATGAGCAGCTCAGCCCAGAGTCGATCACCGAAGGGGCGTCGCTGGCGCACACGAACATCCCGTGGATCGAGTCCCGGTTCGGCACGCCCACCAACTACATCATCAGCGACGGCCGAAATAACTCCGGTCCCGGCACCGCCTCCATCCAGGACCTCCAGGCCTGGCTGGTGCTCAACGCGGTGTTCGCAGACCGGCAGTTGCTCGAAGTGCTCACGCAATTCATCGAGAACCATTTCGTCACTTTCGCGGGCAAGAGCGCCAACCAGTTCATCGGGTTCCAGTATGGCAATGCCTATCCGCAGCGGGCCGCGGGCGAATTTGAATGGCGCGAAGTCACCCGCTGGCGCCAGGTCTTGATGCAGACCAACGGGACGTTTTACGACCTGCTCCGGATTAGCGCCGAGAGTCCGGCGATGATCATTTACCTCGACACCGTGACCAGCCGCGGCAATCCGCCGAACATCCCGAATGAAAACTACAGCCGCGAGCTGCTCGAACTCTTCACGTGTGGCGTCGACAACGGCTACGACCAGACCGACATCACCAACATGGCGCCGGCGTGGACGGGCTGGACCATCGACATCGTCCTGCCGGGCAACGCGAGCAATCCGTTTGCAGCGCGCTCCAATGTCAAAATCGATCCCGCCGGGCCCAACGCCGTGACCAACCTCGTCGGGGTCTGGGCGCTGAATTTCAAACCGAACAACCATGCCCCGGGCGCCAAGCGCATCTTTGGCGGCAAGACCGTGCCGGCCCGATTTGGCGCGCCTTACACGACGAAGCTTTACGGGAACAACGCCACCCCGGGCCTGTATGAGTTGAACATTCCGGCCCGCACGGGCACGAACGGCTTCGCGGACGGCTCCGACATCGTCAAACACCTGGCCGACCTCCCGTTCACTCAGGAATTCATCAGTGTGAAGCTATGCCGGCTTTTCGTGCATGACGATTTTCACATCGGCTACGATTTCACGGACGGAACGACGACGCCGGAAGAGGACCTGGTTCGGGCCTGCATGACGGCATGGGAAGGGAGCAATCCCAAAGGCCAGCTTCGCCCGGTGCTCGCGACAATCTTCAATTCCGCGCTGTTCCGCAGCCAGGGCGCCAACGCGCACAAGGTCAAGACGCCATTGGAATTTGCCGCCAGCGCCGTGCGCGCCACCCGCCAGAGCGCCAATGGCACCGGGTTGCACGGCACCTGGACAGCGGCGACCGACGGCTTCGGCATTACGTCCAGTCAGGCGCCCGGCCAACGCGGCGGCAACGATTCGGTGCTGATGCGCATGGGAGGCATGTCGCTCTTCAACCGCGAGGAACCCGACGGCTATCCCGAGGCGGGGGTCGGGTGGGTCAGCGCCGGCGCGCTGGCCGAGCGGGTACGGTTCGTCAATTCGCTCATGAAGGCCGTCGGCCAGACCGGCAAGAACGACAACAACAATTTCTTGACCAACAATGTCACCGACCCGGTGCGGCTCTTGCAGCTCCGGTTGCCCAGCGGCACTGACCAGCGCGACGCCGGCAAGGTGGCCGACCTGTTCCTCGGCCTGCTATGGCCCGGCGAAGGCCGCGCCGGCCTCGACGCCTACAAAGCGCTGGCGGTCGGGTTCCTGAACACGAGCGACGCCGGAGCGCCCTCGGCCTTCAATCTGCTCACGCCGAGCAACGTCGCCGGCCAGCCGTACGACACGCGCGTGCGCGGCATGGTCGGCCTGCTCCTGAGCCTGCAACGTTTCAATGAACAGTGATCAGTAATCAGTGATCTGCAACGCTTGACGCAACACGCAACACGTCCTATGATAAAGCCCCTTTTCGCGCGTCCCACTCCCTTCATCAACACCTTCACCCGCCGCGATTTCCTTGTGAACACGCTCCGGGCGGGCGGCGCGCTCGGCCTGGCGGCGTTGACGCAAGTGCCGCCGTTTGCACGGCGTGCGCTGGCCGAGGCCAGTCTTGGCCTCAACGGCAAAAAGCTGCTCTTCATCTTTCTGCGCGGGGCCAACGACGCGCTCAACTCGTGCATCCCCATCGAGGATTCCGCGTATGGCCAGGGCATCCGGTCGACGATCTTCATCCCGAAGGATCCGGGAGAGGCTTACACCGGCGTTGGCCCGTGCGATTTTCACACAGGCGAAACCTCCACGTTCGCCTACGCCAACGCCATCAACCTCGGCAACGGCTTCAACGCGCTGCATCCGTCGCTCAAGTTCCTCGCGCCGGTGTATAATGCCGGAGACCTCGTGATGATCCACCGCGTCGGCTACCCGCGGCAGTCCCGCTCGCACTTTGACTCGCAGGCCTACTGGGAAACGGGCGAGCCGAACTCGGTCACTCGCGAAGGAATCTTCTACCGCACGCTGCTCGAATCGGGCCAGACCGCGACGAACCCGCTGGCGGGCGTCTCGATTCAGGGCGCCTTGCCCACGCTCTTCAAAGGCTCCGAAGCCGCCATCACGAACATTTCCGATCCGACCCGCTACGACGTGCTCGGCACGCCGACTCCCGCGGCGGATCTGAAGCTGGTAAACTCCATTCTCCAGGGAAACCAGGCGTGCGTTGCGGCCAAGCGCAGCCGGGGCTTGCTCCAGCTTTCCTACGAGAACCTCGTCAGCACGCTCGACCTGTTTTCGACCATTGACTTCACGGAGGACGGCAACACGTTCATCGACGACATCCCCACCGATGGCGGTTCGCAGCAGTATTACTTGTTTCCGACCACCACGGCCAAGAACGGCGGCGGCACGGCGGCGAGTTACGTCGTGGACGTTGCCGGCCAGAGCTTCTTCCAACAGCTCAAAGCCGCGGCGCTCATCCTTAACAAGACCGACGCCATCATCGCCGGCACTGAGATGGGCGGCTTCGACACGCACAACAATCAGGGCGGGGTGACGGGCGGCCACGCCGACCTCCAGAGCCGCATCGGCTGGGCCATTTACGCCCTGCGCAAATATTTCACCCTTTACGCCGACAAGGTGGACTGGAGCAAAGTCGTGGTCGTCACCCTGAGCGAGTTCGGCCGCACCACCGTGCAAAACAGCAACAACGGCACCGACCACGCCGAAGCCGGCCTGATGTGGGTCGCCGGCGGCGGCGTCAAAGGCCGCGGCAAGGGCGGGCGGACCAGCGGCGTCATCGCGGGCACGCCGGGCGACCCCATCCCGTGGGTCCCCGGGACGGGCGGCTCGATGTTCGGCGTGGCCGGCCGCTACCTCCAGCGCGCGGTCGATTACCGATCCGCACTCGGCGAGATCATCCGCGAGCACCTTGGCGCGACGCAGGACCAGCTCAACCGCATCATCCCGGGCTACGTCACGGAGCCGGAACTGGGCGCGCAAATGACCGCGAACAACTCGTCGGTGGATGGCACGCCGATCCTGGGCGAAGTGGATGTGGTCTGAGTGAAAGCCAATTCGAGTTCAATCCTCGGCGCCCATGAGAGGGGGCGCATCTCGACATTGTTGGAGTCGCCACGCCCGTCTACTCCCTCTCCTCCC
>CAZZAQ010000515.1:0-4229 GCA_964652165.1 uncultured Bifidobacterium sp. | reverse complement strand
CGGGCTCGGCGCGACGGAAGAATTCCGTGATGGTGTTGGGATCCGCGACTTTGCGTTGCGTGGGGGCCGATCGGATGTGCTCCAGGAACAAGGGCGTGATGGTCTCCAACGGCAGGACTAGAACGACATCGTCGTGCGGCGAATCGCCGCCGGCGGCCGGCTGTGGTTGAAGGCACTGCCGAAGCACGCGCCAGGGGAATTGCACGGTGCGCCGCTTGAGTCCATCGCAGATCTCGGTTGCCGGAATTGCCAGCCGCAGGTCGGGCGCCTTCACGCGCGCGAGTTCCTGACGGATTTCTTCGGGCCAGCCCTGGGCGACGGCGTCGACGGGGATTTGAAAGAGATCAGACTTGCTCAGCCCGGGAGCCGCACCGGGGAAGGGGCGTGCTGGAACTGCCGGTTTTGTCGGCGCAACTTTTGGCAGGGGCTTCGCGCCGGCGGCGCCCGGCGCGACCAGAGGCATTGGCATCGCCCATTGAGCGGGGCTGGCGGGCTTTGGGGCAGGCGCCGGCGGGGCCGGCGAAGGGATGTTCGGTTGAAACGGAATGGCCCGCGTGGGTTGCGTGGGTTGGGTCCCGCGCGCGACCGCAGGAGCGGGGATCGTCGCCGGTGGCTCCACAGGGCGCCACATGGCCGCCGGAGGCTCCTGCACAGACATGGGAGCGACCGGCAGAACGTTCCGGGCGGTGGGAGGATTCTGCCGGGCGGCGGCGGCACTGGCGGCCGCTTCCTTTTTGTCCAGCACCCGAATCGGAGAAAGCCGCTCGCCCCGGGTGCCAAACAAATCGGGGAGATCCTCGGACACCGCGACGCGGACCTGATCGGGCCGGCGCTCCAGCGAATCAGGCCGCAATTGGGCGAGGATGTCGGCCAGCGGCAAATCCGTGAGATGGTTGTCCTGGGAGCTGCTGTTGGTGAGGAGACCGGCAGGGGCGCCGCGCCGCAGGTCGCCAAAGGGCACTTTCACGGCGCCCTGCGAGAGTTGCTCGAGCACCTGGTGGCGTGAAATGATGAACTTGCCCGCACCCGCGCCCGCGGGAGCCAACTTGCCCCAGAGCTCCTTTGGCACGCAGTGGATGATCGAGGCGTATGGAATCACAAGGTTATCCGTGTCGGTGCCGCCAGCGGCCGTGGCGCGCGAGTAGGCCGCCGCCTGTGGTGATGCAAATTTGGGCGTCCCGCGAGACAGGGGTGTCTCGATTTTGGACGCCGGGCGGGCGGCAGGAGACGGGGCCGAATGCGGTTTCGGGGCGGCGGATCGGGCCGGGGCCGGCGGCGGCGGCGGCGACTTCTTGAAGATCTTTGCGATGGTGCCAAACATGTGCGGCAGGAGTCTGAGCAAACGACGCGCCACAACCCGGCCGCCGAAAAAAAACATCGGCCTAAAGACTCCTCCCGTCCCCTTCCCGCGGCGACGCCAAACAAAATCTGATTTTCGCTCAAGCACCCGGCCCGCCTGACGATACTAATTGCAGAAGTTTTATCGAATGAGCGCTCAATCGAAAATTCTGCTCTTGGATGATGACCAGGATTTTCTGGATCTGTATCGGGAAATGTTGAGTCACCATCTGCCGAGCCTCCCCGACGTGCGCACGGCAAACTCCGGCGCGCGCGCGTTGTCAATGCTCGAGTCGGAGGACTACACGCTGCTCATCGTCGATCTGAACATGCCGAAAATGGACGGCTTGCAGGTGCTGGGAATCGCCACGCGCAAGTATCCCAAGCTGCGACTGGTCGTGCTGACTGCGATCCGCGAGGAGCAATTCCGCACGCGGGCTTATGCCATGGGCGTGGATCAATATTGGATCAAGCCCGAATCCGATCAGGAAATCGGGCTCTTCATGGAATCGATCGAGTCGCTGCTCGAGCGCGAATCCCACGGCGGCTTCCGCGGTGTGCAAAGCAAGAGCCTGGTCGATCTCATCCAGCTCGAATGCCTTTCCCAAAGCTCGGTCCTCCTGAAAATCAGCAACGGACTCGCCGAGGGAAAGATCTGGATTCAAAACGGCGAAGTGATCGACTCGGAGGCGCCCGGGCTCACGGCCGAACCGGCCTTCCAGCGCATCCTGGGTTGGAAGACCGGCAGCTTCGAAATCCTGACGGCCGACCCGACGCGGGATCGGACGATCTTCACCTCGTACCAGGGCTTGCTGTTGAACACCGCCCAGGCGCTCGATGAGGCCGCTTCCCAGATCATCGTGCCCACTGCCAACAGCGCGGACGCCGCCTCAGCCGATTCGCGCGCCCCGCTGCTGGCCGAATTGTCGCAGATGAGCAACATCGAGTTCGTACTGGCCTCCAGCTCCGAACACCGGGACAGCCAGGACTTCTGGGGACTGGAAAACCCAAAGCCGGTCGGCGAATTCACCCGCGAGACGCTTCACAACTTCCGCGCGCTGGGTGAACGGCTGCAAGTCGGCCAGCTTCAGCAGATCCTCGGGACCGGCCCGCAGCGCAAGGTCGCCGTGGCGCCGTGCGGCAAATCAGACCTGTGCGTCGGTTTCCCGCCGGGGTTGGGCGCGGAGCAATTACGCGACACGATGCGCGGCATTCTCACCAAATGGGCTTCCTGAGTCGATTCTTCAAGCGGAGGCAGGCCAACCTCGTGCAACTGCCCGCGGGCAGCTTCACCATTGACAAGGCTGGCGCCGTGATGACTTCGACACTGCCGCAAGCCTTTCCCGGCGAGCACCTCAGGGAGATCGGCGACCAGGTGCTCGCGGCGTTTCGCGGCGCCGAGCGCGCACAGATGCCGATGACGGAGATTATCATCCACTATTCGGCCCTCAAGATCCTGGCCCGCGAACTGCGCGGCGGCGCGATGGTGTTCCTGATGCCGCAAACTTTGAATCATCGACCCAAAAAGATGCCCTAACCCCACCCGCCTATGAGCCGCACCAACATCGACCAACTGATCCTCCGAATGGAAAGCTACGTGGAGTGCTGGAAACAGTTCAACAACTTCATGAACATGGCCCGCGCCAAAAAGTTCAGCCCGGAGGACGAAAACCAATTCCTGGAAATCAAAAGCGTTTTGACCCAGGAACTGGAGCTCATCCTCTCTGCCATCGACTGCGGAACAGTCACCCGCGAAGATGTTCACGGGCTCATCACCGCGGCGCCCTCCATCCGCTACCTGAGCGAACTGAACGAGAACAACCTGCGCAACGTGGAGAACGCCTGGCACAAGCTGTTCATCGGCTGGCAGTCAATCCTCGGCCAACTCAAGGTCCGGCAGGGCCACGCCGAGAGCAAATCCCTCATGGGTTCGCTCTTTGGCCGCAAGGCGGCCTGACGGGCCGCAGGCCCGCCGCGAACGAAAAAAACGCAGGTCGTCACCGGCCTGCGTTTTGGTGGAACGTGCTTCGGGTTGGCGGAGAAAACTACTTCCGGCGTCTCCACGCTAGCAGCCCCAGCACACCCAACCCGCCCAAAGCCCAGGTCGCCGGTTCCGGCACCAGGAGGATTTGCCCGCGAATCTCACCGCCCGGGAATGTGGCATTGTGAATATTGAGGTACCAGAGGCCGTTATTCAAATCGGCCAGTTGTTGCGCGACAGAAAACGTGGTGCCGTTCGGGTTCGGGACCAGGTTGACGTTGCCGCTGATCGTTCCGGCCGTGCTGCCAAGGGGAATGACCGAGCCGCCCAGGCTATAGAGTACCCCGGCGTTTATGCCTACCGGGGCCGCGCCGTGAATATGGGCCGCGCTCGCGGGGGTCGTCAGGCCGGAGTACGACCCCCCGGAAAGGGTCAGCGTCGTACCGCTGAGAGTAATCAACACGCTGCCGCTGCCCATGCGCGCGCCACCGCCATCTTGAGCGCCGTCCAGGGTGGCAATGTAGCTTTGGGCTTGTCCGAGGGTGAGGGTCGATAGCAAGGCGAGGAAGCTGAACAGAGGTTTCATAATACGTCTGTGGTTGTTCGGGACTGATTTGGAACAGAACCAAACTACCGATCCCCGATCTGAAAGCAAGACTTTTTTTGTGACGAATTTGTTTCGGGGCGCATTTCAGTATCTGAAATGCCCCAACGGGGCCAAATAATCCAGCCCTGGGAATCGCCGGTCCGACCTGACCAAGCCCTGAAAGGGCGCAATAAAAACCTCGCCAATCCCGATGGCTGGCGTGGATTATTTCGCCCCTTCAGGGCTCACGAGGCGTTGGGGATACGCCATCCCAGGGCGTTGCCCCATAAGCGCTAACTTGTTTTGCTTGTCTGGCGTTGGCCG
>CAZZAQ010000514.1:0-4231 GCA_964652165.1 uncultured Bifidobacterium sp. | reverse complement strand
CACCAACTTCCAATGCCAGGCGAGGGCATCCGATACCGATGGAAGCGTTGCGCGCGTGGAATTCTACGTCGATGGCGAGTTGTTCTTCACCGACACCACCAGCCCTTACTCGTTTGAGTGGTGCGACGTCACCGCCGGTTCGCACACGCTTGCCGCAGTCGCCGTGGACAACGGCGGGTTCCTTGGCACGAACGCGATCAGCATCTCGGCCACAAACCCGCCGGACATCGTGGTGATCATTCCAAATGGCTCGACGTGGAAGTATCTGGATGACGGCACCGACCAAGGCCAATTCTGGTACCTGCCCGGCTTAATCGACGACAGCGGTTGGAGCAATGGAGTGGCCGAACTCGGCTACGGTGATGCCGCGGGAAACAATCGTCCGGAGCGCACCGTCCTCAGCTTTGGTCCCGATGCGAACGCGAAATTCCCCACCACTTACTTCCTCAAGACCTTTGCCGTGACTGATCCCACCGCGTTTGGAGCGTTGACGCTCCGCGTGCTGCGCGACGACGGTGCCATCGTCTATATCAATGGCGCGGAGGTGTTCCGTACAGGCATCACCAACGAATTCGTGGACTTCTCGACCTACACCCTGCCCGCCGTGGCGGACGACGGCACCATTTACCAAGAGACCAACATTGCATCCTCTGTACTCCAGCCCGGCGACAACCTTGTCGCCGTGGAAATTCACCAGGACGCTGGAAACTCGTCCGACATCAGCTTCGACCTGATGTTATGGGGGCAGGCCCCTATCGGTCCCACCCTCTTTATCACGAGGATCAGTGCCACGCAGGCGGATATCTCCTGGGCGTTTCCTTCGGCGGGATTCCTGCTGGAATCCAAGTCGAATCTCAATGCCGCGACCTGGGACTTGGTCACCGAACTGGATGTTCCGGATGTCAGCTTCCACCACGTCACCGTGAACACTGCGACTGGGGCGCGCTTTTTCCGCCTCCGCAAACCGTAGGGTCTGCTCCTCCAAGCCCGACCAGCGGTGAGCCGCGCTGCACTCGGATTCCTGCAATAACCGATCGAATGCAGCGCACATTCAGTCTATGAAGACTCAAGTCGGGTTCCTGGCGGTTACCGGTGCGGCATGCCCTCGTAAATGGTTCGGTCCCCTGTGGGTCGCTGCGAGTATCGGCGCATGTCCCCTGGTTCTTGTCGCCGCGCCGCCGCGCTACGACCACGTCGTCATCGTGATGGAGGAGAACCGCACGCCCGGCCAAATCATCGGCGACCTGGTCAACGCGCCCTATATCACTTCGCTGGCGTCCGGCGGTGTCAGCCTTGCGTCCATGTTTGCCCTCGTGCATCCGAGCCAGCCGAATTACCTCGAACTGTTCTCCGGCGCCAACCAAGGCGTGGTGGACGACGCTCTTCCGCCGAACTTCTCAACGACGCCCACGAGCACGTATCCCTTCCGCACCGCCAACCTCGGCGCGGAACTTATCACTGCGGGATTCACTTTCGCGGGCTACTGTGAGGAAATCGAGTCCGCTGGCGCCGTGGACTGGGCCGACTACGATCCGCACTCGGCCACCAATCCCGGCATCTACTATCGACGCAAACACAACCCTTGGGCCAACTGGGTCGCCAAAGTTCTGCCCTTGCCTGCCAACCAGCTCACGAGCACCGCCAACCGCGCCTTCACGCAGTTCCCGGCGAACTTCTCCCAACTCCCCACCGTGAGTTTCGTCGTCCCCAACCAACTTCACGACATGCACGACGGCTCGCGGCGAATGGGGGACGACTGGCTGCGCGACAACCTCAACGCCTACGCCCTCTGGGCCAGAACTAACAACAGCCTGCTCATCATCACTTGGGATGAGGACGACTACAACGAGGACAACCAAATCCCGACCGTTTTCCACGGAGCCAATCTTCGCAATGGCACGATCGTGCCTGGCACATGGACGCACCACAACCTGCTCCGCACCCTGGAAGAGATGTATGGCCTCGCGACCCACGCCGGGGCTGCCGCGCAAGTGCGCTCGATTGTCGGGCCGTTCACCACCGACCCTGTCGTGTCGGTCGCCACGTTCCGGCAAGGCTTGAGCGGCTACTCCGGCACGCGCGACACGCAGATCTGGCAGGAGACGCCCGATACCAGCTACGGCACGCTGCAAGACCTCACCGCCGACCTCGATACTGGCGCCGCCACGGGAGCCCAGGTTGGCCAGGTGCTCGTGCGGTTCGACAACCTCTTCGGCGCCGGCGTCAATCAGGTGCCGGCCAACGCAACGATTCATTCCGCGAAGCTTCTGCTCAACACGCCGCTGAACACGACCGGCATCGACAACGATTCGAACGACACCTTTCGCCTGCATCGCATGATTGCGGATTGGACCGACACCGCGACGTGGAACAGCCTGAACGGAGGTGTTTCGCAGGACAACGTCGAATCGGCCGTCACAGCCACCTTCTCCGCCGTGCCTGATGTCGACGGCGGTCCGACCATCTTCGATGTGACGAGCGATATCGGCTTGTTCAAAGCCGGCACCGCCAACCGCGGATGGGTGATCCGCCCTTCGAGCGGCGGCACCGGCGACGGCTGGACGTTCAAATCCTCGGAATACGCGGCCAATGCCGCACTGCGGCCCGCGCTCGAAATCGTTTACTCCGTCCCGCTCAGTCCGTACGCCGCGTGGGCGCTGGCTCGCGGACTGACCGCCGCGAACAACTCCCCCGGCGCCGACCCGGACAACGACCGCGCGAACAATCTCGCCGAGTTCGCCTACAACCTGAATCCGCTCCTCGCTGATGCCGCACCCATTCTGCCTTCTGGCACGAATGGCTTGCCCGCCGCGCGTTACTTGCCAGACGTTTCAAGCGGCGTGCTCGAAGTCGAATTTCCCCGCCGCAAAGGCACGAGCGCCGTTGGCCTCACTTACGCGGTCCAATTCTCAGGCGATCTCACGACCTGGTCCGCCGGTCTTGCCTCGACCGTCACCAGCCTCAACTCCGACTGGGACCGCGTCCGCGTGCGCGATTCGGCGATGGGTCCCAACGCGAGCCGCTTCGCCCGCGTCGTGCTGACGTTCCAACCCTGACCGGTGTCTCCGGAGGAGACTCTCATAACTAAACCGTCATTCACGGTTCATTGACAAGTCGCCTTCAACAGCCATCCTCAATTCCAATGATTCTCACGAGAGTGGCGCTTCTGTCCGCGCTCGCTGGTGTCGCGGCACTTTCGAGTGGCTGCGTCAACACTCGGAATGATGTCAATCCAGTCTTCGCCGAACTGGAGCAACGCAGCGGACACCGGGTGACGAACAGCCAGCCGGGCGAGCTGGTCTGGCCCGCAACGGTGTCTTTGGATGACGGACTTTCCGAGGACGAGGCTGTGACGCTCGCGTTGTGGAACAACGCGGCCTTTCGGGAGACGCTCGCCGACCTTGGCCTGTCGCAAGCGGACTTGATCCAGGCCGGAATGCTCCCAAACCCCACACTCTCTTTGCTCATCCCCGTGGGGGCCAAGCCGCTGGAACTCACGGCAAAATATCCCTTCGAGATATTCTGGTTGCGCCCCAGGCGCGTGGCGGCGGCCAGGCTCGACTACGAACGCACGGCGCAGCGTCTCGTGCAAAGCGGCCTGGACCTGATTCGTGATGTGCGCGTGGCTTTCGCCGAGGTCACGCTGTCGGACGAACGGAGCAAGCTGGCCGCGGAAACCCTTTCGCTCATCGCCCGCATCGCCGAACTCTCGCAGGCCCGATGGCGCGCGGGGGATGCGAGCGAACTGGAAGCCCAACAGGCCGACATCGACACCCTGCAAGCGCGCGAGCAGTTGGCGCGCACAAAGCAGGACGCAGCGCTGGCGCGCGAGCGGCTGCGCCATCTGCTCGGGATGGGACTTGGTCAGTGGACGGAGAAACTCTCGGCGTCGGCGTTGCCGGCGCGCACGGAGCGGACGGTGGATGTGCTCTTGACCAATGCGCTCGCGGCACGGCCCGACTTGCGCGCCGCGGACATCGGTTTGGAGGCGGCCGGGAAGCGCATCGGTCTTGCCCGCGCCGAGACCTTCACGCTGGCCGCAGGCATCAACGGCAAGGATGTCGGTTCCGGCGCGAGCAAGGAGTTTCTCGTCGGCCCGTCGCTGGACTTTGCGGTGCCGATTTTGAACCAGAACCAGGGCGGCGTCGCGCAGGCCAAGGCGAAGCTCGAGAAGGCTGCCCGGCAATACTACACCGTGCGCGACCGCATTGTGCTCGAGGTGCGCGAGTCG
>CAZZAQ010000513.1:2916-4241 GCA_964652165.1 uncultured Bifidobacterium sp. | reverse complement strand
CTCACGGACTAATAGCAGTGAAAGTTTGCTCAGGCGGCGCAGATTTTTTAACCGCAGAGAACGCAAAGAACGCAGAGAAAAACCTCCTTTCATTCAAGACTCTTTACGTTCTATGCGTTCTGTTGCAGTTATAAACTTTGGTTGCGGCTCGGCCGCGCTGGGAAATACCCGAGCTAGCGCCTGCCCCCGATGAACTGGCTCCTGCTGAAGAACAGCATTCTGGTCAGCGGAGGCGCCACGCTCCTTGCGGTGGCGCTCGGCTTCGCCGCCGCTCTCTTTATCGCCGGGGTTTCGCGCGGACGTCGCGCGCTGCTCGGCGCCGTGCTCATCGCGCTGGTGCTTCCGCCGTTTCTCGTCACCAATGCGTGGCTCGATTGGCTCGGGCAAGGCGGCGCGCTTCGACGCTGGCTGCCGCTGAACATCTATTCCCTTGGCGGCGCGGCGGCGTTGCTCGCATTGCTCCACTGGCCAATCACGACGCTTCTCGCGCTCGGCTCCTGGAACCGGCTCGAACCCGCCCAACTCGAAGCGGACCTCGCCCTGCGCGGCGGCGCGCTCGTGCGTTGGGTGCTCTGGCCGATGGCGCGCGTCGCGGCCGGTCAGGCGGCGCTGCTGACTTTCGTGCTGGCGCTGAACAACTTTGCCGTGCCGGTGATTCTGCAAGTGCCGGTATTCCCCGAGGAACTCTGGCTTGCCTTCACCACGCGCCTGAATCAGGCCGGCGCCTGGACTGCCGCCGTGCCGATGGTGCTCGCGCCCTTGCTGGCGCTGCTGCTCCTGCGGCGCAGCGAGATCATCTGGCCGCGGACGCAGGGGACCGCGAGCGCGGACCTGGTTCGACGGCAACTCGGCTCCCCGTTGTTCGGAGCTTGCGCCGCGCTTTCCGCGACCCTAATCGCCGTCGCTCTCGGCGCGCCGCTCGCGCAACTCGCCGCCAGCAGCCGCACCTGGGCCGAACTGCCGAGCCTGTTTCGCGCCGCGCCCGGCGTGATTTGGAATTCGTTCGTGTTTGCGGCAGCAGCGGCGTGCGTCTGCGTCGCTGGCGGTCTGGCCACGTGGCGGCTGCCGCTGGGGGTGGCGGCCTGGGTGCCGTTCTTCATCCCTGGCGTGCTGCTGGGCCAGGCCGCGATTGCCGCGCTCAGCCGGACCGTGATTTACGGGACGGCGGCGCTCGTCGTGGGCATGTTCGCGCTGCGCTACTTCGCCATCGGCTGGAGCGGCGTGGCGCTGGCACGGCGTTCCGTGGACCGCGACCTGACCGACGCGGCGCGCATGAGCGGCGCGCGCGGCTGGACGCTGTTTCGCCTCGTCCACTGGCCGCAGAT
>CAZZAQ010000513.1:1257-2906 GCA_964652165.1 uncultured Bifidobacterium sp. | reverse complement strand
GCCCTGGTCATCGCCACGCCCCCGCATCTCCACGCGCCGCAAGCCGCCGCCGCGTGGTATGTCATCTACCTCCTGAGCCTCTGGGACGTCGAGACGCTGGTGCTGATCTACCCTCCCGGCGGCGAGACGCTCGCGCTGCGCATCTTCAATTTTTTGCACTACGGCCACACCGCGCAGGTCAACGCGCTGTGCGTCACGCTACTGGCCCTCGCGATCGCACCGCTGGCGGTCTGGCAAGTCGGGCGGTGGATTACCGCCCGCTTCTCCCGCTCCCATCGAAAAGGCGAGGGCCTGGACGTATTGCCGTTGGTCTAGGGGCAAACCAACTTACGCGTGGCGGCATTCTTACTCCTGCTCCTATTCCTTCTCTTAATCTTAATCTTACTCTTACTCTTACTCTTACTCTCCGCACTCCTGGATGTATTAGACTTACTAGCACGAGTAAGAGTAAGAGTAAGAGTAAGAGTAGGAGTGAGACTTTTAAGCCAGCACTTCGTGAATCACTTCGCCATGCACGTCGGTCAATCGCCGCTCGGCGCCGCCGTGGCGGACGGTGAGCCGTTCGTGGTCCAGCCCGAGCAGGTGGAGGACGGTCGCGTGGAAATCGTAGGTGCTGGCCGCGCCGCCGGCCGCCTTCCACGACCATTCGTCGCTTTGGCCGTGGGCCACGCCGCCGCGCACGCCGGCGCCGGCGATCCAGCCCACGAACGTTCCGCCGTTGTGATCGCGTCCGTCGCTGCCCTGGCTGAAGGGCATGCGGCCGAACTCGGTGTTCCAGAGCACCAGAGTGTCGTCGAGCAGCCCGCGCGCCTTCAGATCGGTGAGCAGCGCGGCCATCGGCTGGTCCGCCGAGGCGCACATGGGCGGCAGTTCCTTGGGGATGCTGCCGTGGTTGTCCCAGTTGTTCGTCGGGCCAGCGGCGCCGCTCCAGACCTGCACGAAACGCACGCCGCGCTCGATCAGCCTCCGCGCCAGCAGGCAGCGGCGGCCGAAGTCCTCGGTCGCCTTGTCCTCAAGCCCGTAAAGCTTGCGTGTCGCCTCCGATTCGCCGCCGAGGTCGAAGACTTCGGGCGCGCTCAACTGCATCTTCGCAGCGAGTTCGTAGGCCTGGATGCGCGCTTCGAGCCGCGGGTCGGCGTCGTTGGCCTCGAGGTGGGCGCGGTTGAACTTCTCGAGCAACGAGAGGCCATCGGCGCTGGCGTCGGGCGTGATGAACTTCGCCGTGGCCGGCGGCGCCAGGTCCGCAATCGGCGCCGGCGCGGCCATGTTGATGACCGTGCCCTGATGCTGCACGGGGAGAAAGCCGGCGCCGAAGTTGCCTTTCTGGTTGTAGGGCAGGCCGCGTGCATCGGGCAGCACGACGAACGTTGGAAGGTTGTCCGCGATGCGGCCGAGCGCGTAGCTGGCCCACGCGCCGAAACAGGGGAAACCCGGCAGCAGAAAGCCGGTGTTCATCAGGTAGCTGGCGGGGCCATGGACGTTCGTGCGCGAAGTCATCGCCATCAGGAACGCGAGGTCGTCGACGTGTCCGGCGAGGTGCGGCAGCAGGCTGCTCACCCAGCGTCCGCACTGGCCGTGCTGGCGGAACTCGAATTGCGGGCGAAGCACCTTCCCCGGCTCGCTCGTGGCGGCTTCGACGCGCAAGCCGG
>CAZZAQ010000513.1:0-1247 GCA_964652165.1 uncultured Bifidobacterium sp. | reverse complement strand
TCCATCTGGCTGGCGCCGCCGTTCATGAAGAGCTGGATGACAGCGCGGGCGCGGGGCGGGTGATGGGGGAGGCGTGGTGCGTGTTGCGTGGTGCGTGAGATTGATTCGGCGGCGGTGAGGTGATCGAGGCCGAGCAATTGCGCCAGTGCGACGCCACCGAAGCCGGCGCCGAGGCGCGAAAGAAAGGCGCGACGCGAACTGCCGGGACCGCCGGCAGCGTATCCGTTTAGCGTAGCTGCGACCGTGAGGTCGCGGGCTGAATTCTCAAGCGGGATCGATGACGAAACCGACCCCCAGCATTCTGCCTCTCCCTCCTGCGACCTCACGGTCGCAGCTACGCTGCTCACATCCCCGGCATCCTGCCGGCGCCTTTTGTCTGGCCGGCAGGATGCCGGCGGTCCCAGTCGATCCGGCCAGAGCCGGGATACTGAATTCTGTGCGTTAAAGTTCATTCGGCATATTCAGTTCGTCGCCGCCGAGGACGTGTGGTCATGGACGATTCGCCAGCGCTCGCCGGTCTTGCGGAAGAGCAGCGTGAACAAACCGCTCGGCGAATCCTTTTCCCGTTGGAGCCGGTAGCGGCCGAACACGACGGCAGCGTCCGGTGCCAGCACGGTGATGTCGAGGTCGGAAAATGTCAGCGCGCCCATCGCGGCCCGGTCGCCGTAACGCTTGCGGTAGCGATCGAACACGGTTTGGAACCCAAGATTTACGTCGCCACCGGAGGCGAACCGCGTGCGCGGCGAGTTGTCGTATCCCTGCATAAAACCGTCGAGGTCGCCCGCGTTCCAATGGCGCGCCTGTTGATCGATCACGGCGCGGACTTGCCGCTCAACGATCCCTGAGCCTGATCGTTCCGTCGCACAGCCGGCCCACACCAATAAGGCCAGAAAGACTGTCAGCAGTCGCCCCGTCCGGTGGTCGGCAGTCGCAGGCTTCGGCGCGTGACAAGTTCTCAAGGAGGCTGTCATACTGTTTTTGGTGACAGAGGTTCTGTGCGGCCCCCAAAACGGGCCATCTGCACGTGGACATTACGATTCTCAGCGCACGCCGCCAACTCTCAAACTCGCTATTGTCGCCTCGCCCAATGCCGGCGCACGGCGCCTGGAGTTTGGGTTAACTCTGAAAATGGCCGCCCTCGGCTCACTCCTCCTGCTCGCCGGCTTCACGGGAATCGTGTTGCAGTATTGGGAGCGGTTGATGGGCGACGACGACCGCGCCCACGGCAAGCGTTGGTTTTGGAGATG
>CAZZAQ010000512.1:0-4244 GCA_964652165.1 uncultured Bifidobacterium sp. | reverse complement strand
CCGCCGCCAAGGCGAAGGCCGGCGCGGAGATCGTGAACATGACCTACCGCGAGAAGTACGTGGCCAACCCCGATGGGCAGTGGCAGGGCTATCTCGACACGGACAAGAATCGCGCGTGGGGGTTCGAGGAATGGGCGCGCCGGGCGGGCCAGGGCGCCTTCTTCGACTGGGTGACGGCCAATGCGCTGCTGCCCGCCACGCATCCGAACACCAATCTGACCGGCATCGCAAAGGTGGATCGCACCACCGTGACGGACATCGCGTTGATCTCGGCGAACCTCGCCATGGTTCAATCGAAGGTCGAGGAAGCCAGCAGCGGTAACAACCCCATCGGCGTGGCCAACGGGGCGATCACGTTTGACATCGATCCGACCTTCCTCGAGGTCGGTTCCACCGCGCAGATTGGCACCCGCGCTGTCCAAGGGCTTTTCCACTTCGACCAAATCTTCGAACGGGCATTGCAGGCGATCAAGAACGCCAAGGCCGTCTTCGAGAGCGCCAATCAAATTCAGAACCGCCTCCGCTCTGTGGCGCGATCGGAAGAGGAGTTTCGCATCGACGTGTTCCAGCAGGACCTGGCGTATCGCAATCAGCTCATCGAACTCTTCGGCACTCCCTACGAAGGCACCATCGGCTCGGGCCGGGCGTATCCGGCCGGGTACCAGGGTCCGGACGTGATGTTGTTCGCCTACGTCGATGTGCGGCAGATCAACGACGCCACCGTGCCGCGGCAGACGGTGGTTTACTCGAGCAACTACAATCAGACGCTCACCTCCTCCGGTTTGCTGCGCATCGACAATCCGCTGCGGCAGAGCTTCGCCGAGAGCTTTCAGGGAACTGCTCCCAACAGCTACCAAATCGTCAACTACACCGATTACTCAAACTCATCGGGCAACCCGCCCCGCCTGGCGGATAACGCGTTTGCCGCGTCGTTGCACTTGCCGCTCAGCACGGCGGGTTACACCTTCCAGGCGCCGCCCGAGTGGGGCCGGCGCGCCTCGCCGGGCGAGCTGCATGCCCTCCTTTCGCAACTGCTGCAAGCCGAGGGCGATGTGGCCTCGGCCATGGCGGAGTGGGATGCCCTGTCTACCGGCATCATTCGCCAACTGCGCCTTATCAACGCGCGCTTCGACCTGAATGCGGATGTCCGTGCGCGGTTGCAAAGCCATCTCGATACGGCCACCGGCCTGGCGAACTCGCAGATTGGTTTCCAAGTCGGAGCCGACATCTCCGGGCTCCTGGGAGAAACTCTCTTTGATCTGGCCCACGACCTTGGCGGCGGCGTGGATGTTATTCTGCCCACCTTTGGGCTATCGGTGTCACCGGGAACCACTCCTACCGATCCCGCTGCTCTCGTCCTCAACCTTGTTGGTTCCGTAGCAAAAGCTATCGCCGGGGCATTTCAAATCCTCTTCCAGAACCTCGCGCTGCGCAGCGAGCTGGACCGTGAACTGCAAGGCATCATCAAGGATCTCGACGTGGACGCGCTGGAGCGCAACTTCGCCCTCAAGGAAGCCCTGGTCGAATTGGAGAACCTCGTGGGCGACGAAGGCATCAAGCGGGTGGAAATCTTCAAGTCCGTCGAGCACATGCGCGAGCTGTCGGATCAGTACCGCGCCAAGCTCGCTCAGGGTTTCCGCCTCATCCAGGAGCGCGAGGCGTTCAACAAACGCACCGCCGCCATGGCGCAGCGGAACCGGTATCAGGACATGAGCCTCCGCATCACGCGCAACGCATCGTTGGAGAAGTACCGCTCCTCCTTCGACCTGGCCGCCCGCTACACCTACATCGCGGCGGCCACCTACGACTACGAAACCAACCTGCGTCCCGATGACCAGGGTTCGCCGGCCGGCATCTTCGAGGACATCATCCAGGCGCGCACGCTTGGGATTTCGAACCAGGATGGCCAGCCGGCGATCGGTGGGGGCGGCCTCTCGGAGAGCCTGGCGATTCTCAAAGCCAACTACGATCTCCTCAAGACCCGCATGGGTTTCAATCAGCCGCAGATAGAGTTCGCCACCTTCTCGATGCGTTACGAACTCTTCCGCATACCGCTGGAGGAGGACGACACCAACGGCACCCCCAACGCCCTGCAATGGCGGACTGAACTGTCCAAGCCCGAGCATTACAAGGACGACCTGTGGCAAGTGCCGGAATTCCGCCAATACTGCCGGCCCTTCGCCGCCGCGACTAACGGGCCTCAGCCCGGGCTGGTGATTCCGTTCAGCAGCTACGTGATTTCCGGTTCGAACTTCTTCGGCTGGCCGCTCGGCGGCCACGACAACGCCTACGACCCGACGCACTATTCGACCAAGGTCAACGCCGTCGGCGTCTGGTTCGATGGCTATCCGGCGGACCAGCTTTCGGGCACGCCGCGCATGTATTTCATCCCGGTCGGCGCGGACATCATCACCGTGCCTAGCAGCCAGAACCTGGAGGTGCGCGTCTGGAACGTGCGCGAGCAAAGCATCCCGGTGCCGTACCCGGCCACGTCGGCGCGATTGAACGATCCCGCGTGGCGGCCGTTGGTGGACAGCCTGCCGACGCCGTTCGGCGAGATCCGGCGATTCTCCAGCTTCCGCGCCTACGGGTACACCCAGGAAGATCTCGATGGCGGCGCGGATCCGGAAGGAGAAATCACCTACGACAATCGCCTCGTCGGCCGTTCGGTGTGGAACACCCGCTGGCTGCTCATCATCCCCGGCGCGACGCTCAGCGCCGATCCTGTCGACGGGCTCAGGACGTTCATCCACGGCCCGCTGGTGAACCCCGCGGACGATCCCGCCACCGGCGAGCGCGATGGCAACGGCGTCAAAGACATCAAGTTGGTCATCCGCACTTACAGCTTTTCGGGGAACTGAACCTTCCGGACTTTGCTTATGAAGAATCTTCCCTCCACGCTGGTGCTTCTGGTCGCGGGCCTCGCCGGACTGGGCGGCGGCTCAGAGTCTCGCGCCGCTACCGTGTCCGAGCCGGAGACGATTTTTTACGGTCGCATCATCAATCGCCTCAGCGGCCAGACCTACGTGTTGCAAGAAGGAGCGCTCACCTGGCGAATCCGCCGGTCGAACGGGACGCTGGTCACGCTGGCGACGGAATTGCAGCCGCTCAAGGGCGGCGTTTATTCCTATCGACTCAATGTTCCACATCAAGCCCTCGGTCTCGGCCTGTACTCCTCGACCAACGTGGTGCCTCTCAGCGCGCAACCCACGACGTGCGTCCACGAGCAGATTTCCGTGGAGGGCTTCCCGGCCGTGATCCTGGCGCCCGGCTCAAGTTCCTTTGTCGTCTCGCAGTCCAAGCGCGCCACCACCTACCGGCTCGACCTGGAAGTGACCAGTCCGCTCTACGATTTGGACGAGGATGGCCTTCCCGATTGGTGGCAGAGCCGTTACCTGGTGAACGATCCCAACGCGGACCAGGACGGCGACGGGCGAAACAACCTCTCCGAATTCCTCAATGGATCGGACCCGAACCACGACGATCGCGTGCCTTCCCTGGCCACGCAGGAATTGCGGGCCTACGCCGATGGCACGACGGCGGTGCTGCTGCGCGCCATCGACACCGATTCTTCGCCGACCAACCTGACCTACACTCTCTCGGCGACGCCCGAAGAGGCGACGCTCTACTTGCGCAACGCGACGGCCGGCGGTGCGAATCACGACTCGGCACTGACGATTGGAGCCACTTTCTCCCAGGCCGACGTGAACGCAGGCCGTGTCGTGCTCGTGCATCAAGGCGACTCTGCGGCGCCAGGCAGCCTGCAGGTGGTGTTGCGGGATGAGAACACGAACCATCCCGCGTTCACGGGCACCGTGGCTGTTGCGTTTTACCGGCCCGCCACGGCGCCGTCTCTCGCGGACCTGAGCGGCGCGCTTTCCGCGGTGCCGCAGCGATTCCCCGCGTTGGCCGGCATGACGGCCGGCGAGGAGCAGATGGCGGCGGGGTACGTCCTTAGCAAGGAAATGGGTTTCATCGTCTGCGACGGCGCGGATGAGGCCATAGGCCAGAATCTCGCCGCGCCCAGTTCCGCGCTCACCACGTCCGAATATCAATCGCAATATATGCCCAGCTACGGCGCGGATCGGCGCCACCTGTTCCTCGGCGGGGCGGGAAGCGATCATATCTCCGGCAGCATGGAGAGTGACATTCTCATCGGCGGTCGCAGCAGGGATTGGCTGCGAGGCAACGGCGGGGCCGACTTGTTCGTCTTCTGCACGCCGAGCGACGGCAACGACATCCTC
>CAZZAQ010000511.1:2542-4254 GCA_964652165.1 uncultured Bifidobacterium sp. | reverse complement strand
GAACGATCCGCCTCCTCACGTCGGCGGCTACGGCGCTTGTGAAATATCCGGGTTCAGCGGTTTGCAAGCTGCGCAAAACCGCTGAAAGCGGTTGAACCGCTGCGGCCAACTCTCCCACCCGGCTGAAGCCGGGTGCTAATGAGAGGCGCCCTTCTCTGCGCTCTATTGGTGCGGCCTCAAGCGCCAGTCCACGTGGCCTTCGTACGCCATCGTCTCGTTGACGAGGGCAAATAAGCCAGGGTCGTAGTCCTTCAAGGCCTCGCGCGTGGTAATCGGGTGGGCTGCGTCGTGGGGCGCGGCGTCCTGGCCGGCCGCGTCGAAGTAAGCCAGCACGCCTTGGGTCCAGTACGCCACGCGGTCGTGGATGGCGGCGGCGCCTTTCCATTTGCCGGCGGTTGTCGCCTTGTCGAACAGCTCCTTCAGCTTCTCGTCGAAACGAATGTCGAGACGCTTCACGCGCAATTCGTACTGCTGCACGTCACGGCCACGCTTTTCCCAGTTGGGGTCCACCGGGCGCGTGCCGGCGACATGGTAGAACGCCTTGGCGAAAACGCGGATGACCTGGTTGTCGCCTGCGAGCGGGTTCCTCGGGTTCGACAGCACATTCTCTTCGCCGACGACGAGGAGTTTTGTTTCCGGCGCGTAGTCGAGCACGCGTGTCAATGAATCGAAGTTTTTCACGCTTTTGAAATGCTGGTATTCGGGCAGGTCGGAGATTCTTTCCTTGCGGCCGAGCACCACGAGCTTCACCCCGTCGGCCATGAGCGCCTTGAGGAGGTCATGCCGATAGGCAAACATCTTGCGGATCGTATCGTTGGCCTTGAGCAACGCTTCGTCGCCGGCCTGGCGTCCGAGGACGGTGAACTCGCGCGCCCAGGTGAACTTGGTGTAATAGGGATTGATCTTGAACCTGGCCGGCGGCGCGGTGACGTTCGGAAGCTTTTGCAGGAACGTGTATCGCCAGTCCTGCTCCGGGCTGAGATTGAACGTGGTCCTGACCAACTCGGAACTGTCCGGGTCGTAAACCTTGAGCTGCTCGCGTGTGCCGATGGGGCCGTGGTTCCAGTTGTTGACGCGGTTGCAGTCGAAGTAGGACTGGCAAATCTCCGCCCAGAACTCGCCGGGGTTGGAGCCGGCGTAAGTGTTTTTCCAAAGTCCCTTGTCGATGGCCTTGCGGTAAGCGGCGTTCCTGCGCTCGGTCCAGGTGGGATCCAGCGAGCGCAGGGCGCCGTCTATCGTGTGACAGAATTCATGCACGCCGATGCTTTCATCGTCGTAACGGTCGATGGGCAGGCTGAGCAGGTTTTCCTCGCCGAAGCTGGTTGGCTTGCCGCCGGTGCCGCGCACGCGCTCATTCTGGTAGGCCGGGTTGGGGTGATTTCGGTACTCCGGCATGTCAGTATAGACCTGGTCCTTGCCGATGACGATGAGATACATCCCGTTCTTCACCAGCGCGTCGGTGATGTCCGGCCGGCCCGCCAGCAAGTGCGTGACGATGGAATGGGTGCGCTGCAACGCCAGGTCGGCCACTTCGCCCGACGCCACGACCGGCATGCCGCTCACGTCGATGAACTTTTTGTAAAACTGTCGCGCCGCATCACGATCCCGGTCGCGGACCATTCCGAAAAACGAATCGGGCGGCGCGGTCACGGGCGGGGATTCGGCGCTGGCGGCGGTGTATTACTACCAGGGACGGAAGGAGCAGTTGGCGG
>CAZZAQ010000511.1:0-2532 GCA_964652165.1 uncultured Bifidobacterium sp. | reverse complement strand
CCAACGCCAGGACCGCGAACACGACGGCGGCTCGCGCGCTTTGCAACGGCATCATTCAGAAGCTCCCTTCTCCGCGTTGCGTTCCGGCGGCTCTTTGCCCAGCAAATGGCGCACGAAGAAATCCTCGCGTCGCCGTGAGGCGTACGTGCCGCCCGCGCCGTGTCCGCCGTTGGGCACGAGCAGGAAGTCGAAGTCTTTGCCGGCCTTCACCAACGCATCCACGAATCGGTAGGTCGATTCCGGCGGCACGTTGTTGTCCAATTCGCCCACGATCAACATGAGCTTGCCGCGCAGGCGATGGGCATTGTCGATGTTGGAACACTCGGCATATTGCGGTCCGACCGGAAAGCCCATCCACTGCTCGTTCCACGAAGCTTTGTCCATGCGGTTGTCGTGACAACCGCAATTGGCCACCGCCGCCTTGTAGAAGTCGGGATGGAAGAGCACGGCGCCCGCGGCATTCTGCCCGCCCGCGGACGTGCCGTAAATCCCGACGCGCGTGATGTCCATGCTGGGATACTTCGCGGCGGCGGCTTTCATCCAGAGGATGCGGTCCGGAAAGCCTGCGTCCTTGAGGTTGTGCCAGCAAACATCGTGAAACGCCTTCGAGCGATTGGCCGTGCCCATGCCGTCGATTTTCACCACGATAAAACCGAGTTTGGTCAACGACTCGTAGCGCGAACTGGCGCTGAAAGTCTTCGGCACGAAAGAGCCCTGGGGCCCCGCGTAAATGTCCTCGACCAGGGGATACTTCTTGTTTGGAACGAAATCGCGGGGGCGATGGATGAGGCCCCAGATGTCGGTCTTGCCATCGCGCCCTTTGGCGACGAACACCTCCGGCGCTTCCCAACCGCTGGCCTTCAGCTCCGTGATGTCCGCCGTTTCGAGCGAGCAGACGAGCGCGCCGTCGGAGGCGCGGCGCAATTCGTTGACCGGCGCCAGATCCGCGCGCGAGTAGGTATCGATGAGGAACCTGCGGTTCGGCGAATACTGAAGGGTGTGGTTGCCATTGCCGGCGGTCAGCCAAACCAGGCCGCTGCCGTTGAAATTCACGCGGCCGTAGTGGATGAAATAGGGATCCTGGTCTTGAACAACGCCGCTGGCGCGGAACCAAACCTGGCGATTGGTTTCATCAATGCGGTCGATGCCGCGCACGACCCACTCGCCGGTGGTGATGGGATTGCTCAGTTTGCCCGCGCCGGCGTCAATCAGATAAAGGTGCCGCCAGCCGTTGCTCTCGGAGGCGTAGATGAGTTCGTCGGTGTTCGTCAGCCAGTTGACCGTGCTCAGGTTCAGGTTCTCCGTGTGCGCCATCCAGAGGAAGGTCTGCGCATGTTCGTCGATGATGTTGCGCGCCGCGCCCGTCTGCGAATCGACCTCGATGACGCGGAAGCGCTGATGGCCACGGTCGGTCTGCTGATAAGTGAAAAGCCGCCCGTCCTTCTTCCAGCGCAAGCGCGGCCTCAGCCATTCATGTTCGAAGCGGTCCAACTCCGGCTTCAGTTGCCGGCGCGTGGCGACATCGAACACGCTCAACTCGTAAGTGGTGAACTTGTCGCCAGGCAGGGCGTAGGGACGCGTCTGGAGCTGCGCGCGGCCGCCGCCCTTTGGGGAAGACTCAATCAGGTAAACCTCCTTGCGCTCGCCCGGCTCGATGCGGAAGGCGGCCAACGACTTCGAGTCTGGCGCCCACGAGAACCGTCCGTAAGCCAGACCCTCTTTGCCGTCGCTGCTGAGTTGGAGTTCCTTTGCGTCGTCGTCGCGCGACTTGAGGAAGACGTTGTGGTCTTTCATGAGCGCGGTCCACTGGCCATCGGGAGAGCGGTCGGAGGCGCGCTCCGATTCGTCGCCCTCGCCTCGGCGCCCGCCGCGGCCCGGGCGGCGGTCGCGGGCCGCATCCGGCTCATTGCTGGATGGCTCCTCGACGTCATCGGCGCCGGCCGACTTCACGCACTCGTAGGAACTCAGAGTGCATTTCCACGTTGCCTCGCCGGCCTTGAAGCGAATCGCTTTGGAGTCGTCCACGAACTGGATGCGGTCAAAGGGAAGTTTCTCCGCCGAGTATTGCGAGCCGGCGGCTTTGGACAATGAGTCGGCCAGCTTTACGTGGTTGAATGCCGTTTCACGAGTACCGCGTTCGGCATCCACGACGATGAACTCCTTCGCGCCGCCGGGCAGATCGTTGCGATACCAGAAGCGGGTGTTGTTGGCGAACCAGTGTGGAGTGACCTGGTCCTTGAACACGCGCCGTGGCCCTTGCGGGCCGCGGGAGTCTTGTTGGGGTGAATCCTGGGAAGAGTCGTATTCGCTGGCGGCGTGGGTTTCGGAAGACCGGAGCCGATGCAGCCCTGGCAAGAGCGCGCAGAGAAGTGCTGCAGCGAGGCAGTGGGTGCCGTGATTCATGTGTAAGTACGCATCATGCCTGCCTGCGAAGTGACTGTCGAGAACACCCGGCGGTTTCAGCGAGCGCCGCGCCGAAGGGTGCATCTCAGTTTCTGAGATGCCCCAACGGGGCCAAATAATCCAGCCCAG
>CAZZAQ010000510.1:0-4258 GCA_964652165.1 uncultured Bifidobacterium sp. | reverse complement strand
CCGATCAATGGGATGATTTCCGCCACGGCGCGGCTGTGCGCGATCAATTCATCCTCGCCGGCGTTTTTCAGGGCCGCGAGGCTCAACAACGTTGCGTGATAACCGCAATCGCGCAGCAGCGTCACCTCGGACTGCGCCTGCGGCATCGGCCCGCACACGCCGGCGATGCGCAACAGCGGCTCGCGACGCAGGCGGTCGGCGCGGTCCATTTCCTCGGCGGCCAGTCGCAAGACCGGCTCAAACAAACCGATGCGCGGATCGCGGATGGCAAACTGCGTCGTGTGGACGCCCACGGCGAGGCCGCCCGCGCCGGCGGCCAGATAGTAGCGGAACAACGCCCGCTGCCGGCGCTCGTCGAGCCGGCGCTGCGCGTTGAGCGCGAGCGGACACGCCGGGATGGCCAGCCCCTCGCCCAGTCGGGCCCGCAGTTGTTCAATAGTTGCCATCGCGCACCTCGAAATGCGTGGGTCGGCCCAGGTCGCGGCCGCCCTGCTTCACCCAATGCGCCGTCCAGCGGAGCATCGCCTCCATCGGCGTCGGCGGCGGGCCGAGAGCCGCGCAAATTCGCGAAGGATTTCCGAGCAGCGCGGTCGCGGATTCGTTTCCGGTGAAAACCGGCGCGCGGCCGAGCAATTCACCGAGCTGCGTTGCGATTTGTCTCACCGGGAAAATTTCCGGCCGGCACAGGTTGAAGGCGGCCGGCGGGGCAACCGCCAGTGCCAGTGACCGGAGGATCATTTCGTTCGCGTCGCCCTGCCAGATGCAATTGAACGAGCCATTGGCGAGCGGGATAGGCTCGCCTGAAAGAACCTTGCGGGCGAGGTCCACCAGCACTCCGTAGCGCAATTCGACCGCGTAAAAAAGCCGCAGCAGCGCCACTGCCGTGCCGTTGCGCTGCGAGTGAAACTCGAAGATGCGCTCGCGGGCCACCGCGGCATTGGCATATTCGCCCAGCGGCGTGAGCGGGTCGGACTCCACAGAGCCGCCGCGGCTCACTTGGCTCAGCGGATACACGTTGCCCGTCGAGAGCGCCACGATGCGGCTGCGGGGATAGCGTTCGCACACGCGCGCCGGCACAAGAGTATTCATCGCCCACGTGGCGGAAGGGTTCTGTGACGTGCCGAACTTCAATCCGACCAGATAAATGATGTTCAGTGCGTCGGGCAGGCGGGCGAGGGAATTCACATCCAGGAGATCGCAACTGGCGGTCTTCACCTCTCGCGTTTCGAGCCATCGGCGCGCGCGGTCATCGCTGAAACGGCTGACGGCCACCACCTCGAGTCGATGTCCGGCCACCTCGGCTGCCCGGCGTGCCAGCACGCACAGCGTGGGCCCCATCTTGCCCCCCGCCCCCAGGATGAGCAGCGGGCTGGAAAGCTCCTTGATGAATTCGACCAACCCGCGGCTTGGCAGCGTCAGCACTTCCTCCAACTCCGGCTCGGTGCGGATGAGATGCGGCCGTTTCCGCGCGCGATCCGCGGGCCTGGCTGAAGGCGATTTCTGCACGGCTTCGACAAATATGCGATTGCCAGGGCCGGGACAACCGTTCTGTTCGTAGTGGGACAGGCGACTGCGCCTGCCGAAGTCCACCGGGCGACTCTGCCCGGTGCATCCTGCAAGCGAAGTCGCTTGCAGGACTATGCCAGCCGGGTCGGCTGGCCCACTCTGGTGCGCGTGCCCGGTTGCGCCCCCCGCGCAAAACAGATTCTCTTCCGGGCTTGCTTCCCGGCGCGCATTGGGCTACAGATCGCGCGTATGAAAAAACTCATCCTCGGTTTGACTCTGGCTGCAATTGCCTGCGTGTCCGCGCAGGCTGGCGACGACAAGAAGACTTGCGACAAGGCTTGCGCTGACAAGGCCAAAGCCACTTGCAGCGAATCGGCAAAAGCGGCCGGCGCCGACTGCTCGGGCTGCACCGGCAAGGCGAAGTTCACCCGCAAAGTGGACCCCACCGCCAAAGGCGCCACGCTCCTCCTGGTCCGTCGCTAAAGCCTCCACTCCTTCACCTCCCCGTCCGCGAAAGCGAACGGGGATTTTTTATTGCCGCCGGCCAGCCGTTTGCGGCTCACTTGGCTTCGCGAGTGAAGAAGACTGCGTTCGATTCAATTGAAGCCGTCGTGGCCGACATTCGGCGGGGACGGATGGTGATCCTCGTGGACGACGCCGACCGCGAGAACGAAGGCGACCTGATCCTGGCCGCCGAACACGCCACGCCGGCGGCGATTAACTTCATGGCCCGGTTCGGCCGGGGACTCATTTGCGTGCCGACCACCGAGGATCGGCTCAAGCAACTGGGCGTCGAACGCATGGTGCTCCAGAACCGCGAGTCGTTCAAAACGGACTTCCAGGTGAGCGTCGATGCCGCCCGCGGCATTACCACCGGTATTAGCGCGGCGGACCGCGCCCTGACGGTGCAAATGATGGCCAGCCCCACGGCCGTGGCGGAGGACCTCGTCCAGCCCGGACATGTCTTCCCGCTGCGCGCGCGTCCCGGCGGCGTGCTTCAGCGGGCGGGGCACACGGAGGCGGCCGTGGACCTGGCGCGGCTGGCCGGTTGCCGCCCGATTGGCGTCATTTGCGAGATCCTGAAGGACGACGGCGCGATGGCGCGGTTGGCCGATCTCGTGCGGTTCGCCCGCAGGCACAAACTCAAGCTCGCGACCATCGAAGACCTGATCAAGTTCCGCCGCACCCGCGAGAAACTTGTTCAGCGGGTCGAGACCGTGCGGATGCCCACGGAGTTCGGTGAATTTGAGCTGCACCTTTACCGATCCACCACGGACGGCCAGCACCACCTCGCGCTGGTGATGGGCGAGGTGGCCGGCCAGCCGGGAGTGCTCGTGCGCGTCCACAGCGAGTGCCTGACCGGCGATGTCTTTGGCTCGCGCCGGTGCGATTGCGGGCCGCAACTGCACCAGGCGATGAAGCAGATCGCGCAGGAAGGCAGGGGGGTCATCGTTTACATGCGCCAGGAAGGCCGCGGCATCGGGCTGGCGCCCAAAATTCTTGCCTACAAACTCCAGGAGCGCGGACTCGACACCGTCCAGGCCAACCTCAAGCTCGGCTTCAAGATGGACCTGCGCGAATACGGCTTGGGCGCGCAAATCCTCGTCGACCTGGGCCTCAAGACCATCCGTCTCCTGACGAACAACCCCAAGAAAATCGTCGGCCTCGAAGGCTATGGCCTCGAGGTCATCGAACAAGTGCCCATCCGGGTCCCGCCCAATCCGCACAACGCGCGCTACTTGAAGACGAAGCGGGAAAAGCTGGGGCATCTGGTGTGAATTCAAAATTAAAAATGAAAAATTCAAAATGCGTGGCACTGCGGTGGATCTAACGGCCGCCCTGCTTCTGCGATCCGCGGTCGCGGTGGTTCGGCCGCGCGAAGCGCGCTCCACCTGGCCGGCAGGCAGCTGTGGCAGCTTGCGTTCGCGAGCCGGCGTCCGCACCTCTCATGCAAAGGACTGTGAAGATGCTGCTCAGGGTTGAGGATACCTTTCGCATCGAGGGCCGTGGTGTCATCGTCATGCCGACTGTTCCAGTCGATGCCTACAGCGGTTCGCGCTCACGCACTGTTTCCTTACGGCGACCGGATGGCACGACGACCACAGCCAGTGCCACTCTCGACATTCCGTGTGTCAGTCCTCCGCCGCCTGCCCTTTACTACCTTTGCTTGCTCGTCGGGCTCACGAAAGAGGATGTTCCGGTTGGCACAGAGATTTGGATTGATGATGACCACGCCGCCTAACACTGCGCAGGCACTGGCAGCCGCCCCGCTTCTTCTATCCACCGTCACGGCCTTTCGACCGCACGACCGGAATTGGATTTTCATTTTTCATTTTTCATTTTGAATTCCCGGCTCGTCGATGCTCAAAAAAACCAAAGCCTCCTCCTTCCGTCCGACCGGCGGCCACTTCGCCATCGTCGCATCGACGTATCACGGCCGGTATGTCGCTGGCATGTTGCGCGCCGCAGGCAAATGCCTGCGTGCGGCGCAGGCCGAAACGATTAAGACTGTCCGCGTGCCGGGGGCTTATGAGATTCCGGTCGTCGCCGCGCGCCTGGCACGCGCTCACTCCCCGCCGCTCGATGCCATCATCTGCCTGGGAGTGATCCTCCGCGGCGCGACGACCCACGCCCAGCACATTGCCGAGGCCGTCACGGGCGCGCTGACGCAACTTCAGTTGCAACACGAGATACCAATCATCCACGAGGTCCTTCTCCTGGAGAGCAAGGAACAGGCCGCGGTCCGCTGCCT
>CAZZAQ010000509.1:299-4267 GCA_964652165.1 uncultured Bifidobacterium sp. | reverse complement strand
GAGCGCCACAGCGATGTGGGCGAACGCGCGGACCGAGAGCGCCTGATACCGGTCCAGCAGCGTTTCGCGCAGGAGTTCGGTCAGGAGGTTGACCTTGCGGGCCAGTTCCTCGTCCGGGAATTGCTCGTGGCGCAGATCGCCCAGCTTGCCCCGCAGCGCGTCGACCAGCTTGGGACTGCTGCGCAACTCGGCAAAAGTGATTTGGTCCAGTCCGAGAATCATTCGAGTCAAGCGCCGCTCATGGCTGAGCCGGCTTCGGGTAATGAGCCTGCGCGCGTTTCAGCACGGCGTCGTGCGGCGTCGGCTCGTATTCGTAGTCGTCGGGATCGACATAATCCTTGCGCATCGGATAATCCTTGAAGCCGTCCCACATCAGGATGCGGCGCAAGTCGGGATGGCCCTCCAAAACGATGCCGTACAGATCGAAGACCTCGCGCTCCTGGAATTCGCAGCCCCGCCACACCGGCGTGAGCGACGGCAATCGCACTGGGTCCGTGCGGCCAGCGGCCCGCACCCGCAGGATCACCGGCCCGTGCTTCTTCTCCATGGAATAAAGATGATAGACCACTTCGAGGTAACCGGCCCGCAGGCTTTTTTTTACTTCATCGACTTCCTTTTCCGCGCCATCGACGAGCTTCTTGACTTTGATTTTCGCGGTCAACTCGGCATCCAGCCAATCCACGCCGGTGACGTTCGAGCAGTAATCGAGGCGCCGTTGCGGGTCGTCGCGGAGGAACCGGGCGACGGCAAGCGCATGGGCTGCGTCGACCAGCAGGGAGTGCTGCGCGCAAGGAGCGTCGTTCCGGACGATCTGGAGACCCGCGCCCGGCACCGCCATTTCGAGGCGGGCTTTTAGTTCTTCGAGCGTTTCCACGCGGCCGTTCTACGCGAAACGGGAGCGGAGGGAAAGTGTTTCCGGAGCGGCGCCGTGCCAGGCGATGCAACGCGGGCTGGCCACCCGCTCTCGTTATCGCCGCGCCGCTTTGAGCCGCTTTGTCGCCACGGCGGGCTTCCTCGAAGTCCGCATTCGATAAGGCACGGCTGCCTCGGCCAACGCCAATCCCAGTTGCTTCTCGTCTTCCTCCGGCGCGGGTCCGTAGGTCGGTTCCATTTCCAATTCGCTGCCGGTGAAATCGGGGTAAAGCGCCGCGAGGCGCGGAATCGCTTTGCCGGCGAGGCGAAAGTACTCGGCGTCCAGTTCGACGCCGAGGGCGTGGTAGCCCACGGCTTCCGCGGCGGCGATGGTGGAGCCTGAACCCATGAAGGGATCGAGGAGCACGCCCTCGCCCAGCGGCAGGAGGGCGCGGGTGATGATGCGCATGAAGTGCTGGGGCTTGAGACAGGGGTGATCGGAGATGGCTTCCTCGCGGTCGGGGGTCCGTCCGCTGGGGATCACGTCGGCCAACGGCTTGTCGGCCGAGAGGCGGCGCAGGGCGCCTGTCTTCCAGCGGCGCAGATTTTCGGCCACAGTCTTTTCGGAAATCGGTTTTCGGAAGAGCATCCACGGTTCGTAGGCGCCCTTGGGGGTAACGCACACCTCGGGGAATTCCTTCTCGGCATTCTTCGGCCGGTCGCCCCCGCGAAAGCTGAAGTAGAGCCGCATGATGGCAGGACGAATCTCGTAGCCCGCGTCGGCCATCGCGGTTTGCACGAGCGGCTGCAAAATGGGATGCCCTGCCACGCAGACATGCGCGCCAGGCACGAGCGCGGGGAGCAACAGCTTGCCCCAATCCTGGAAGAACTTCTTGAGTTCCTGCTTCTGCGCCTCGTTCAGCACGGTGAAGCGGGGGAGCGGGTCGCGCTGGCTGCCGCCAATGGTGGGCGGCAACCGCCAGACGCCGCCGCGCCCGGCGCGGAGCTTGGAGACTTCCTTCTCGGTGAATTCCAGCAGCCCGTAAGGCGGGTCGGTACAGACCGCATGAAGCGAGTGCGGTTGGCGCTCACGCAGCCAGTCGAAGCAATCGGCGTGGTAAATCTGATACATCTGCGTCGGCGCAACTTTTCAACTATAGGCGAAAGACAATCAAGCCCGAAAGCTGGTATCAACCATAGTTGAAATGGATGCCAGGACTGTGATCGGGCGGTTCGTGCGCAGACTGCGCGAACAGAAGAGCCTGACATTGGAACAACTGGCCGGCAAGTCGGACATCACCTACCAGTACCTCTCGGGGGTCGAGAACGGGCGCGAGAATTTCACCATCGACGTGCTGGAGGCGTTGGGCAAGGCCCTGAGCTGCCCCTTGCCGCAATTGGTGGCCGGAGCGTATGCGCCGGCAGCGGATGTTGCCGGTGTGATGGCGAAAAAGGAGTGTTTTCGTCCTCAAGTCCCGCTGCCGACAGGCATCAAGCTCTCTCATCTGCAAGCGGCCATGAACGCCACGCAAAGCATCGTGGCGCGAATCAACGCGAACTTATTGGCCAGCGGGGCGAAGCCGTTGCCGGATTACATCCAGGGCAACAACTTCAGCGGGCTGGTCTCGAATGTCCTTTGTGACGCGCTGCACGACCAATCACCTTACAAACACAATTCGGATCAGGCCTATCCCGACCTCATCAATCGCTCGGCGCGGGAGGGCGGCAAGACGATTGGACTGGAAGTCAAGTCCACCATCCAGATTGGAAAAGGCGGCGAGAGCCACAACGGCCACTCGGGCTGGCATCTGATCGCTTGCTTCACGATTGAGGAGCGGTCGGGGAACGTCCGCTTCGTGCATGTTATGATGGCGGTATTGAACGGCCACAGTCACGCGGAACCGGACTGGACGTACGTTGGCAGCAAGGCGAACCCAACCACCGGCAGCCGGCGCACGGAAACCTACAACACCACTCTGATTGGGACGACGAAGCTGCGAGATGGCTCAGTGTACCTGGATCCCTCCGTGGTGCATTTCCGACGATGGCGGCAGCAGAGGCGGGGCGTGATGCCGGACTACTCGATTTTCACGACAGTGTAGCACTCGAGATTCTTGTCCAGCGGGCGCGAGTCGACTACGGCGTTGTCGGGGTGACCAACCGGTAGCCGCGCATCGGCTGGGTCGCAGGCTGGGGGTCGAAGAGCACCACTGGCCGATTGTTGGTCGTGGCCAAAACGTCGACAAAACGGGTCCACGGGCCCGTCGCCGGCGAAGGACTGAATTGCACACTGTAGGTGCGGTTGGACACGGCATTGAATTCGATCCGCGCCAGCACATTGGAACCGGGCACGGTTTGCAGCCGCTCGACCTTGAGGTAACTCAAGCTGTTGGTCGGGTCGGTCCCGGCGAGGTATTCCGCCACGTTGCTCATCCCGTCGCTGTCCGCGTCGAACGACCCGTCCGCCGCGTTGGTGGGACTGAAGCCGAAGCTCGATTCCCAAATGTCCGGTATCCCGTCGCCGTCGCTGTCGGCCAGCACCGTCAAGCCGAACTGGCTGGAGGCAACGCCCGACGGGAGGGCCTGGTTCTTCACGACGATGCGGTAGGTCCGCGTCTCGTTAGCGGTCAGGCTGTTCAGGCGGAAAAAGACGGCGCCTTCGTTCTCCACCTTGACCTGAATGTTGGTGCTGGGATTCCGCAACTCGAACGTGAACGGTGGCGGGAAGCCTGTCACCGACCCGCTGAAGGTGACGCTGCCGCCGGCCACCGCGCTCTGGCTGCCCGATTGGGTCAGGAAGCGGGGCACCACCAGCACCGTCAGCACGGCATTGGAACTGATTGCCGAGCCGATGTTGTCAGTGACCACGACTCTGTATCGGCCCGCGTCGGAAGTTTTCACGTTGGTGAGGGTCAGCATCGCCGCCGTGCCCCACGGGATGCTCACGTCGTTGAAACTCCACTGGTAGAGCAGCGTGCCCGTCCCCGTGGCTTCGACGGTGAAGGAGACGTTGATCATGTTGGTCGTGAGCGTGACGCTGCGATTGGTCGGCTGCTGCACGATGGTCGCGGGGATAAGCACGGTGAGCTGCTCGCTAGCGCTGACGGCGACCACCG
>CAZZAQ010000509.1:0-289 GCA_964652165.1 uncultured Bifidobacterium sp. | reverse complement strand
CTGTTACGTAGGCGTTGCCGGATGCATCCACGGCGATCCCGCGGCTCTGGTCCAGACTGCCGCCCAGCCGAGTGGAATACGTCAGGGCGGACCCTGCGGTGTTGTTCACGCGGACGCTGTAAAGTCCGGCATCGTTCGTGCGGACCGGAGAGATGAGCAGAGAACTGTTCGTTGCGCCGGGAATGCCCGCGCCGTTGAAGCGCCACTCGTAATTGAACGGTGCGGTGCCGCCCGCCGTCACGATGAACATCGCGGTTAGATCCCGCACCGCCGTCACGGGTTGCGGATC
>CAZZAQ010000508.1:3523-4275 GCA_964652165.1 uncultured Bifidobacterium sp. | reverse complement strand
CCGGAATGCGCTGGATTGCTCGGAACCTGCCGCACGTCATAACCACCTCAAACGACTCGATGCGCTCTCCGTCACCGGTTGCCATGTGGATGTCTGGAAACGACACACGATACTCTTGGTCGGGTCGCAATGCGGTGGCCGCGCGGTAGGCGCAGCCCGCTTGAAGCATGAGCAGGCTTGGAATGATTGCAGCGTAGAATGCACGCATGGCGAACCGCGCCTAACCGTTCCGTGAGCCACCGAACCGAGGTGCGATCCGGCGGCCTTTTTTCATGGATTTGAATCGTAAGGGGGGACAAAAAATTGACAAGCCCCAAGAGTCCGCTTACTTGAGTTTCGCCAGCGCCTCCTTGATGGCGTTGAAATTCGGCAGTTCCTTGGGCGTCGGCGTCTGTTCGCTGTAGCGCACGACGCCCTTGCGGTCGATCACGAAGGCCGCCCGCGCGGCGACCGATCCCAGCCCGATGAGATCGTCCAGCAGCACGCCGTAGGCGGCGGCGGTCTTCTTGTTCAAATCGCTGGCGAGCTTGATGCCGATTTTTTCCTTCTGCGCCCACGCTTCCTGCGAAAAGGGGCTGTCCACGCTCACACCGATGACGTCCGCGCCGAGGCTGGAATAGGCGTTGAGGCCGGAGGTGATGTCGCACATCTCCTGCGTGCAAACGCTGGTGAAGGCGAGCGGAAAGAACAGCAGCACGGTGTTCTTGGAGCCGAGATTCCCAATCCTGAAGCGACATAGTGAACCAGGCGGC
>CAZZAQ010000508.1:0-3513 GCA_964652165.1 uncultured Bifidobacterium sp. | reverse complement strand
CCGAAATTTTCGCTGAGCTTCACGTCCACCAGACCGGAGGCGGTCTTGGATTTCAGGGAAAAGTCAGGGGCTTTGGAGCCGATGGGAATTGCCATAATCGTGGTCAGTTGAATTGTTTGATGTCGGATAACCGATCCGGTTTATAGAGTCGGTCCTGGCAGGTGTCAAATGCATCCCAGCCGAGCCGGTGTTGGACCAGCGCCCACGTCTCGTGCACCACGTAGTTGGTCGTCCGCAGGGTCCATTGATCCTGTTTCGCCCGTTCAAAGGCGGCCGTGGCCTCGGCGTGGAATGGATCAGTGCCGTCCAGCACGGCGTAGAAGCCAGAGGTGTCCACGAAGACCGTTTTCACCGCGCCGGCGCCGACCCTTTGGAAGTGTGGATGGCTTCAGCAAACCATTGGGCGTGCGGCTTAGCGACTTTGTCGGGGCGGGGGCGGTATTTGCCCGCGATGTCAGCGATGGTTTTGCGGGGACTGGCGTGGTTGGGTTGGAGGGACTTTCGCAGAATCAGTTCGCACACCTCGCGCCGTTCCGTCGGAGGGAGCTTGCGGAACTGCTCGAGGAATTGCGCGGCCTCAGGACTCATGGTCGGAGTCTATGTTCCCGCCGGGCCAATGTCAATTCGTGACCGGTTCAGTCCCGCGCGAAAATCGAAGATGGAGTGGCGCATTGCTCCGCCTCACAGCCTTACTGGATCGAGGCGCCCGCGCTGCGTTCCTCAACGCGCCGGGTCAGAGGCCGACACTCCACCGGGCCGACGCGCTCCGCGCGGTCGGGCCTCGCCAACCGGCGCGGGCGCGACCAGCGGCTGCACCCAGGCCACCTCGACCTCGTTGGTCGCGTAGGGGTTGGCCTTGAGCCTGGTCGAAACCACCTTCGCCCGGACGTAAAGCTCGTCCCCGTGCAGCGTGTATTCCGCCTGAGCCCCGCGCACTTCGCCCAGCACGATGCCGATTTCCGCGCTGTAAATGCGCGTGACGGGCAGTGCGCTGTTGGTGGGTTGCGGCGCCGGACGGCTGGACGGGTCGAACCCGCGCAGCGTCCCGATGAATTGCGTGGTGTATTCCACGCCCGGCTCGGGGTCGATTTCGATGCGCAGCCGGTTCTTCGTCCGCTCGGCTTGCCTGAGCGTCACGCCAGTGGACGCGTAGAAATCACCCGCCTCGATCGCTCCCACGATCGAGGCCGCGCTCAATCGTTGTGCGCGGACCATCACCCAACCCCGCCCGGGATTGGCGTTCGTAAGACCGAACCGTTGGTAATGATGCGAATCATCCACGGCCAGGCCGTAGAGCGGCCCAAGACCCAGCTCCGTCAGGCGGAATGCCAGCAGGATGTCCCACATCCGTTCGACGCTCGAGTGGTGCGCGTCGCCTTGATTGCGCACCGACGGATGGCCGTTGTAGATCTCGAAGAACTGTTCGCCCCGCACCTGCATCAGGTCTTCGGCGGTGAGGGACCAGCCGAAGTTGGGGTGGTTGATGTGCGGAAACATCGGCAGGCGGGTGCGGCGGCGCTGGGCCAGCACGGCGTCGATATTGCGCTGCACGACGTCCACCACGTTCGAGCCGTGGCGCGGCTTGATTCGGTCGCGAAGGTTCGTCGCGTTCAGGTGGATTTCATGCTTCTCGAACTTGTCGGTGATCTCCTCGCTCGGAATCATCAGGAACCGCTGGCGTTCCTCGAGGCCGCGGCGGAACTCGGCCAGCGTGTGAAGCCGGACTTGCAGGACGCCGTTGGTGGAGAGGCGCTGGCGCAGCCCGTTCGTGCCGTGGCGGGCGATGAATTTCTCGAGCGTGGCTTCGCGCAGCCGGTTGGTCACGGAAATCCATTTGTCGCCTTGCTGGAAGATATTGTGGTCGGACAGGGCGAGGAAGTGGTAGCCGTTGGTCTTGTACCACTCGGCGATCATTTCGGGGAAATCGTCGCCGTCGCTCCAGAACGAGTGCGTGTGCAGATTGCCCTTCCACCAACGCGCCGGCTCCGCGCCGGAGGCCGAATCGGCAAGCCAGAGCGCCGCCCAGGCCACGCACGTCATCCCCATCCACCGACGCCATTGGAATCGCATGGCCAAATCGTAAATCGTAAATCGTAAATCGTAAATCGTAACCGGGCTTGAATTTGGGACATCTCAGATTTTTGATTTCTTTTTTTCTCCCTCCTACTCTTAATCTTAATCTTAATCTTGCCCATTAAGATTAAGATTAGGAAAAGAGCCATGCTACTCCAGCCGGGACCGCCCCCCGCGCCGCTTCGGTCGCGAGCCGGCAAGATGCTGCGTCGCGCCGTGATCCTCCTCGGCCTGCTCTACGTCCTGCTCTTGATTCCGGCCCCTGAACCTTCGCCGAATCGCAACACCAGCCAACAGCCGTTCGCCTGGAGTCAGGACGAGTTCTGGGCGGAATTGGAAGCGCGCTTCGTGCAAGCGCGCGCGGCGGGGTGCGACGCCGTTGCCGAGTCCACCACCCACGCCCACTCCCGAATCTCGCAAACACTCGACGAAATCGCTCAGGGGTCGTTGCCGCCCGAGGACGGGCGATTCGCGGCGCTTGAAACCAACCTGTTCCATTTGGCCCCGCTCATTGCCGCTTGCCCGGCCCGCCTGGGCGACTTCGTTTCGCTGGCCAACCGCACGCGCTCGGAAGTGAAGAAACAGTCGCGATCGTGGGACATGAACTCCGCTGCCGCCCGGCGGCGTGTTTACCGCCTGCTGTTCGGAACGCGAATGGCGCTGGAAGAAATCCTGTTGCAAGTACCGCCGGGATCGGCGGGGGCTGAACTTGTCCTCGGCGACGACACGCCTTCGCAAACGCCGTCGGCCGCCGTGCGCGGCGTAAAGCTGCACAGCGGCGACATTCTCCTCTCGCGCGGAGGAGCGCCGACCTCGTCGCTCATCGCGCGCGGCAACGACTATCCTGGCAGCTTTTCCCACGTCGCCCTGGCGCACGTGGACGCCAGCACCGGGCGCGCCTCGATGATCGAGTCGCACATCGAGGGCGGCGTCGCCATCACCCCCATCGACGATTACCTGGCCGACAAGAAGCTCCGCATCCTGCTGCTGCGCCTGCGCCCGGAACTGGCCGCGCTCAAGACCGATCCGATGCTGCCCCACCGCGCCGCGACGGAGGCGCTGGCGGAAGCCCGTCGCCGCCACATCCCATACGACTTTACGATGGACCATCGGGATCACGAGGCGCAGTTCTGCTCCGAAGTGGCGGCGGCCGCATACGAGCGCACCGGCGTGCGGCTCTGGATGGGTTTGAGCTGGATCTCCTCACCCACAGTCTGCGCGTGGCTCGGCTCGCTGGGTGTGCGGCATTTCGAGACGCAGGAGCCGTCCGACCTCGAATACGATCCGCAGCTCGCCGTCGTGGCCGAGTGGCGGGACCGGGCGACGCTGCTCAAGGCGCACGCGGATGACGCGGTGACCGACGTGATGCTCGAGGAGGCGCAGCCTGGCCGGCCGCTGGGCTACAACCGGCTGTCGCTGCCGGCGGCTCGCGTGGCCAAG
>CAZZAQ010000507.1:0-4284 GCA_964652165.1 uncultured Bifidobacterium sp. | reverse complement strand
ATGCCGATCAGGATCGTGGACTTGGTGGAGCGGGTCTTGATCGTGTTGCCGCAGGCGCAACGGATTTCCGCTTCCTGGTATTTCGGATGAATGTCAGCTTTCATAGCAGCAAAGGGGCGAAAAACTAGCAGCCGAAGCCGGTTTGACAAGCGTTTAATTTTACTTGGCAACTTTGCAACTTCCCCCCTCCCGCCCCGCCTGTTAAATAGCTGCGCGTGCCTGGCTCTGCCGCCCAACTTTGGTCCATCCTGGCTTCGTCGCGCCGGCTGTTGCTCATCGCCGGGCCGTGCGTCGTCGAGAGCGAGGCCCTCTGCCTGCGCGTCGCGGACGCGCTCCAGAAGCTCTGCCGCAAGCTCGGAATCCACTTCGTCTTCAAGGCCAGCTACGACAAGGCCAACCGCACGTCGGGAAAATCCTTTCGCGGGCCGGGCGTCGCCGAAGGACTGCGCGTGCTCGCCAAGGTGCGCGAGCGCTTCGGCGTGCCGGTGCTGACCGATGTCCACACCGAGACGCAGGTTGCGGCGGCGGCCGAAGTCGCGGACCTTCTGCAAATCCCCGCGTTCCTCTGCCGCCAGACGGATCTCATTCACGCGTGTGTCCGCTCTGGCCGCATCGTGAACCTCAAGAAAGGCCAGTTCCTATCGCCCGCCGAGATGGGCCACGTCGTCGCCAAGGCCCGCGAAGCCGGCGGACGCCGTTTGCTGGTGACCGAGCGTGGGACGACGTTCGGCTACAACAATCTCGTCGCGGACATGCGCTCGATTCCGTTGCTCAAGCGCCTCGGCTGCCCGGTGATTTTCGACGCGACCCACTCGGTGCAGTTGCCCGGCGGGGGCGGCGACAAGTCCGCCGGCCAGCGCGAATTCGCCCCCGTGCTCGCCCGCTGCGCCGTGGCGGCGGGCGCGGACGGTCTCTTCATCGAAACGCATCCCAACCCCAACGACGCCCTGAGCGACGGCGCGAACATGATTCCGCTGGCCGACATGCCGAAGCTGCTCGCCTCGCTGCTCAAGGTGCGCGCCGCCGTCTTATGAGCCGCCGTGGAACAGTCGAGGGTCGAAGGTCGAGAGTCGAGCGCCGGTTCATTCCCGCTCAGGCCTTCGACTCTCGACCCTCGGCGCTCGACCGCGCCCTCAAGCGCGTGCGGCTGTTGCTCTGCGACGTCGACGGTGTGCTCACCGATGGCGCCGTGACGATGGGCGACGGACGCGAGTACAAGCGTTTTAACATACAGGACGGGCTTGGCCTGCGGCTATTGCAGAAACAGGGCATCCGCGTCGGCTGGATTTCCGCGAGGCCTTCGCCCGTCACTGAACAGCGCGCGGCGGATCTCAAAGTCGATTTTCTCCATCAGGAGCAGGGCAGCAAAGTGGCCGGTACCGAGAGCATCCTGGCCCGGGCGGGGATGGCGTGGGAGGACGTTTGCTTCGTCGGCGACGACCTCGTCGACCTCGGCGCCCTCAAGCGCGCCGGCCTGGCCGTGGCGGTGGCCGACGCGATCGACGAAGCCAAGGCGCTGGCGCACTATGTAACGCGCGCCGCGGGCGGCCACGGCGCCATCCGCGAAATCGCCACGATGATCCTCAAAGCGCAGGATAAGTGGACGCCGCTGGTCCAGGAGTTTTGCGAGTGATCCCACAGCGCACAACCATCCGAATTCTCGCCGCCCTCGCCGTGGCGTCAATGGCAGCGCTGTTGGTCTCGATCACTCGCGCCCAACTCAGCAAATACGCCCGGACGAAGAATTTCCGGTACACCGAGCATTACGACCGGCCGATTTCGCCGGGCAACCCGACCAATGCCTTGAAAGTCCTCATCCGCGGCGCCGAAGGGCAGTATCTCGAAAACGATCAGGTGCGCATCACCACCGCGCGCATCGAGCATTACCCGCTGACTGGCAAAGGCACGAACCTCATTGCCATTACGCCGATTTGCTTGTTCGATCCGAACGAGCACACGCTCAATTCCACCGACCGCGTCGACATCATTGCCCGCGACGGCGCCATCGTGGTGAACGGGAGCGCGGGCTTTCGATTCGACATGACGAACGCCACGCTGCACGTTTCCAACCGCGTTCGCACCACCATTCAAGGATATCTGCTGAAGCCCGGCCGAATTCCCAACCCATGAAGCTCCATTTGCTCGCCACCCTGCTACTGGCACTCCCTGCCGGCGTCCGTGCTGCCGACCCGTTGCCGCGGGCCGCATCCACCAATGCGCCCGGCGCCACCAACGCACTCCGCGACGGGATTATTACGTGCGAAGACGGCAGCGTGTACAAGACCAACCTCGTCGTCTTTCGAAAAAACGTCCGCGCCGCCGACTCGCAGATGTATCTGGAGTGTGAATTGCTCACCTTGTGGTTCAGTTCGAAAGGAACGAATGCGCCAAAGCCCGCTTCCGCCGGGTCAGGGAGCAGTTCTGATTCCCGCGACATCGACCTCATCGTCGCCGAAACGAACGTGATGATGATCACCACCGGCGTGCAATTCATCGGCGACCGCGCCGTCTATCAGGCCGCTGACGATGTTTTGATCGTCACGGGGCAACTTGTGGTCGCGGTCAACGCCGAAGGTTCGTTTGCGGGAACGAACATCGTTTACAACCGGCGCTCGGGCGAAATCTCCGGAGATGGCCCGATCACCTTCATTTTTCAGGGGTCCCTCACCCGGTCGAACGCGCCCCCTCCGGGGCCAAAGCCGAAGTGACGCACATTCCCATGAACCACTGGATAGTAGGACAGGCTTCCAGCCTGTCTCCAGGGCTTCCAGCCCCAATTCCCTCCTCGGGCAGGATGCCCGGGGAGACAGGCTGGAAGCCTGTCCCACTACGTCTCGTCGGCTCATGGTCCCGATGCGCGGTGATCAAAGCGTGGGGGCTGCCCATGCAATTGGCAATCGGCCATCGGAAATCGGCAATCGCATGAGCCTCCTGCGCACCGAGAACCTCGTCAAAGCCTATCGCGGTCGGCGCGTCGTCAACGGGGTTTCCATCCACGTCGAGCCCGGCGAAGTCGTCGGCTTGCTCGGCCCAAACGGCGCCGGCAAAACGACCACGTTCAACATGGTCGTCGGCATCGTGAAGCCGGACGACGGCGCCGTCTTCTTCAACGACCAGGCCGTCACTCGCAAGGCCATGCACCAGCGCGCCCGGCTCGGCATGGGTTACCTCACGCAGGAACCGAGCGTCTTCCGCAAGCTCACCGTCGAGCAGAATATCCTGGCCATCCTCGAAACCTGCAAAATGAATCGCGCCGAGCGCAAAGTTCGCCTGGCGTACCTGCTCGACGAGCTTGACCTGTCCAGCCTGGCCAGGAGTATGGCCTACACCCTGAGTGGCGGCGAGAAGCGCCGGCTCGAAATCACCCGCGCGCTTGTCACCAGCCCGAAGCTGTTGATGCTCGACGAGCCCTTCGCAGGGATCGATCCCATCGCCGTCTACGAAGTGCAGAAGATCGTTCGCCGCCTCAAAGAGCGCGGCCTGGGCATTCTGGTCACCGATCACAACGTGCGCGAAACCCTGAAGCTCGTGGACCGCGCCTACCTCATCCACAAAGGCGAAGTTGTTTACCGCGGCGACGCCGCGCAAATGGTCAACGATCCCAAGGCGCGGGAGATTTATCTTGGGCCGGATTTCAACCTCTGATTCCCATGCAACGCGACCTTGTCACCGTCGAACGGTTTTACACCAGCCATGCCGGCCCGCTGCAACTCCGGCTCCTGGCCGGCGCCAGCGGCCTCAAGCGTCCCATTCGCGAACCCACGGTCAACCGCCCCGGCCTGGCGCTGGCCGGTTTCACGAAGTATTTCGCGGGCAAACGCGTTCAGGCCGTTGGCGCTGCCGAGGTCACTTACCTCAAGTCGCTGCCCAAGGAGGAGCGCCACCAGCGCTACGAACTGCTTTTCAGCCACAAAATGCCCTGCGTCGTCTTCAGCCGCAACCTCAAGCCCGACCGCGACTTCCTCCGCGCGGCCGAGGCGGCCAACGTGCCGATCTTTCAGTCTCCGCTGATCACAATGAAATTCATCAACCTCGCCACGCTCGCGCTGGAGGCCATGTTCGCGCCCAAGGGGACCGACATCGGCAGCATGGTGGACATCCTGGGCGTCGGCGTCATCGTCCGCGGCGAGAGCGGCATCGGCAAAAGCGAATGTGTGCTGGCGCTCATCGAGCGCGGCTACAGCCTTGTCTCCGACGACATCACCAAGGTGACTCTGCTCGACGGCCGCGAGGTTGTGGGCACCAGCGCTGAACTCACCCGCAATCACATGGAAGTCCGCGGCA
>CAZZAQ010000506.1:678-4285 GCA_964652165.1 uncultured Bifidobacterium sp. | reverse complement strand
CAGCCGTGTCGTGGTCGAAGACTTCGTAGCGTTCCTTCGGAAGCGCCCTCCGTAGCGGATGCTTGAGGAACAACTCCGCCAGGCGGAATTGACGGGCCTTCAACTCCGGCTCGATGCGCTCGACGAAATCGAGGTAGGCCTGCTTGCTCGCGGCGTCCTCGGTATGGCAGGTCATCGCGATGTGCCGGCGGGCGCCTTCCTCATCGATGGCGGCGGAAACTTCGCTCCAGTCGTGCAGCCACGCTTCGAGAGCGGCAGGAGAATTGCACTCCATCGCGCGGGCTTCGAGCCGGTCAAACAACGGCGCAATCGATGCCCAGTCGCCGAGTGCGACGGCCGGCGGCACGAATCGGCGCGGAACAAACCGGGGCAGATCTCCAAACGGCAGCGCATTCATGCGCTAGAGGATGCCCGGCGAGGTGCGAGGCTAGCGAGCACTATTGGGGTAGTAGGGCAGGCTTCCATCCTGTCTCCGGGGCTTCCAGCCCCAGTTTCTTCCGCGGGCAGGATGCCCGGGAGACAGGCTGGAAGCCCATCCTACTACTTCGCCGCCAGGACAGCTTCGATGGCCTCGGTGATTTCCTTGCCGTCCGGAGTGGCCTTGCTGTCCCAGCGCCTAAGGATCTTCCCATCGCGGCTGATGAGGAACTTGCCGAAGTTCCATTTCACGTCACCGGGGAACGGCGAGTCCTTGCCGGTGAGTGCGGCGTAGAGCGGGTGTTGGCTCGCGCCCTTGACGTGAAGTTTGTCAAACAGCGGGAAAGTCACGTCGAATTTGCTCGAGCAAAACTGTTTGATCTCTTCATTTGTCCCCGGCTCCTGCGCGCCGAAATCGTTGCACGGGAAGCCGAGTACGGCGAAGCCTTTGTCCTTGAACTTGCGGTAAGTCGCCTCCAGTCCGGCGTATTGCGGGGTATAACCGCACTTGGACGCGACGTTGACGACCAGGAGCACCTTGCCCTGGTAAGCCTTGAGCGAAGTTTCCTTTCCATTGATGTCCTTGAGCGGGATAGAAGCCAGGTCGGGCGAATCGGCAGCGAATGCGGTCATGGCGATGAACAGTGCGGCGACAAGGAGGATGGTTTTCATGGGCGCAGTATTCGACCGCGCCGGCGAAAGTCAACCGAGCTTTTCCGGCGGACCGAAGAACTGGAATTCCCCTTCGAAACTCGTCACGGGATGACGGCCTTCATCCTGCGTCGGGAAGTGCGGGCGCAATTCCCCGGCCGCCGGTTCGCTGGCCAGGAATGTTCGCCCGAGGCTGGACGCGAGTTTCTCCATCCGGAAGACAAAATTCACTTCGGCGCCCATCAAGCTTTCCTCGCCCAACGAGGCGCCGCCGAAGCAGACCTTGCCCAGGTGCAGCACAAGGCGGAAAGGAGGCGCGCCGGCGGTTTGCAGCGAGCGCAATGCCGTCAACGCCCGCGCCACCGCGGCGGCGATACCCGCCTCCCGCGCCGGCCAGTAGGCGAAAAAGCCGTCGCCCAGAAACTTGTTAATCGTGCCGCCGTTCTCGTCGACGATTTGCTTGCAAGCGGCCAGCCAGCGGCCGGTCATTTGCGACGCCTCCTCGGTGGGCATCTTCGTGACGAGTTGCGTCGAGCCTTCGATGTCGGCGACGAGCAGCCAGCACGGCAGCGCGCGGATGTCCTGCACCGTTTTCTCGGCGGCCGGATTGACCGTGAGTGTCTGCCCGGTCCGGTCCTGGCGAAAAGTGAAGCTGCGCCCGGCAAGCTCGATGCGATCGCGATCCGCGAGCCGGGAGGCCTGCGTAAGGCGACGGCCGTTGAGGTAGGTGCCGTTGGCGCTGCCGAGGTCGATCAGCCAGAACTCGCCATGACTCTGAGCCTGCACCATCGCGTGTCGGCGCGACGCGCGGTCGTCGTTCACGACGATGTGGTTCGACGCCGCGCGGCCCAGGAAACAGGAGCCGCGGATGGGCGTCTGGCCGCCGCCGGGCGCTTCGAGCCACGCAGGAATGTTCGGCGTTTCATCCACGAGCGTCAGTGTAGGAATGCGACGCGCAGCGCGCAAAGGGAAAGCGAGAGCAGTCTCCCCATGAAGCTCGTAGCAGCCGACGTGAGGAGGCTCATTCTCCATCCGGGGAATTCCGTAAGAGCCTCCTTACGTCGGCTGCTACGATTCAAGGTCACGGTGCGCGAGCGTTCCTGCCTCTCTGTCGGGCGGCTACGCGTTCTTCTCGTAGACGACTACGATGAGCACGTCCGAGGCGAGATAGGGGTACGCCTTGAGGCTGTTCTCCTCGGTGCGCTGGCCGCCTTGAGCGGCGAGGTTTCCGAAGATTTGCTGGACGCGCGCGCCGCTGCTGGCGAGCCAATCGTTCACTTCCTTCTCGAGAGCCGGGAGGTTCGATTCGAGACCTTTGAATATCTTCACCTGGTGCATGGCGCAGCGGCGGGTCGAGGTTGATCGATGAGCTATGCCGAGAGTTTTTCCAATCATGACACCGCCGGGCTTGCGCGCCAAGCCCGGAATCGGGATGTTGCCCGAGTGAACCCACCGGCCGGCCCGACCTGCGCAGCGCCTCCCAACATCAGCATCGTCATCCCGACGCTGAATGAAACGGCGGAACTGCCCGAGACCCTCCGCCGCGCCCGCGTGATCCCGGAAGTGTGCGAAATCATCGTCGTCGATGGCGGCAGCCGCGACGAGACGTGTGGACTTGCCGCCGCATCGGGCTGCGCCGTCCTCACCGCGCCCGCGGGCCGTGGAGGGCAATTGCGCGTGGGCGCATCACGCGCGCGCGGTGAGATCGTGCTGTTGCTCCACGCCGACACCTGGCTGCCGTCCGAAGCCGGCCGGGCGGCGCTCGCGTGCTGTCGCCAGCCGGGCGTGGTGGGCGGCGGCTTCTGGAAAGTCTTTCGCGATCCATCCTGGTTGATGCACGGCGCCCGGGCGCGCTGCGGGTTGCGGCTTTGGCTGGGGGGGCGGATTCTCGGCGACCAGGCGATGTTTATCCGGCGCCAGGCCCTCGAACGCATCGGCGGCGTGCCGGACGTGCCGTTGATGGAAGACGTCGAATTGTGCCGCCGGCTGCGTCGGCTGGGCCGTCTGGCGCTGGCGAACGCGACCGTTGTCACTTCGACGCGCCGCTTCCGCAAGCTCGGCGTGCTGCGAACCTACTGGCGCATGTGGACCGTCGGGCTTCGCTACCGCCTCGGGGCCACGCCCGAAGAGTTGCGGCGGCTTTACGAGAAGGAGTAACTTGGCGCCGAGTGACGACTCTGTTTAGCGTAGCTGCGACCGTGAGGTCGCAGGCTGAATTCTCAAGCGGGAACGAGAAAGATGCCGTCGCCCAACCTTCTGCGTCTCCGTCCCGCGACCTCACGGTCGCGGCTACACTAAACACATGTCGCGCGCCTGCGCAGATGCTTTGTACAACGCCGTGAAAAAACTCGAACCGCCCGACACGCATCATCTCAAGGCGGCCGTCGGCTGGCTGGAACTGGGCAATCACGCCGAAGCCGGCGAGGAGATCGCGCGCGTCTCGGCCGCGAACCTCAACCACCCGGACGTGCTCGAAGTCCGCTGGGTCATTTGCGCCGAGGGCAATAGTTGGGACGCCGCGGCGGAGGTCGCTGAAGTG
>CAZZAQ010000506.1:313-668 GCA_964652165.1 uncultured Bifidobacterium sp. | reverse complement strand
CGTCGCCCCGGAGCGGGCGAGCGGCTGGGTGCATCGCGCCTACGCCGCGAGGCGGGCGCGGACCGGCAGCCTCGCGCAAGCCGAGAAGCTCCTGATCGAGGCGCTGGATAAGTTTCCAAAAGAATCGGTCATCCCCTACAACCTCGCCTGCTACGCCGCCCAACTCGGCCGCCTGGACGCAGCATGGGATTGGTTGCACAAAGCGATGGAGGTCGAGGGCGATGTGAAGACGATCAAGCAACGGGCGCTTTGCGATGCGGACTTGAAGCCCCTCTGGGAGCGGATTGGTGAACTGTAATAGACCGGGGAGTAGTCAGTAATCAGTTTTCAGTTTTCAGTTTTCAGTTTTGAGTAT
>CAZZAQ010000506.1:0-303 GCA_964652165.1 uncultured Bifidobacterium sp. | reverse complement strand
CTGTCGCTGCTAACTACTTATCACTGATTACTGATTACTGATTACTGATTACTAACTACTGAGCCTCCTGCCCCGCCCTCCCTTCCCCCGGCTCTTCGCGTAACTCACACCCTTGCCCGGCGCCGGCCCTGTGGCATCCCCGCCTAACATCCTCTTGAGCTCGCGCACCTGGTCGCGGAGGAGCGCGGCTTTTTCGAACTCGAGGTTGTTCGCGGCGGAAAGCATTTCTCCCTCCAGCTCGCGGATCGTCTCGGTCACGTCGAAGTTGCCGCTGGCGTCGCGCAGCACCGCCGTCGCGCGCTG
>CAZZAQ010000505.1:0-4289 GCA_964652165.1 uncultured Bifidobacterium sp. | reverse complement strand
TCGACGGCGTCGAGCGTCTCGGTGAGCGTGCCAATCTGGTTCACCTTCACGAGAATCGCGTTGGCGGTGGCGCTGTCGATGCCCTTCTGCAGGAACTGCACGTTGGTCACGAAGAGATCGTCGCCGACGAGCTGGACGCGGTCGCCGAGTTCGTTAGTGAGGAGCTTCCAGTTCGTCCAGTCGCCCTCGGCGCAGCCGTCTTCGATGCTGACGATGGGATAATCACTGCAAAGCTTGGCGTAGAACTTGACGAGTTCCGTTCCGGAAAGGGTCTTGCCGGTGCTCTTCTTGAAGGTGTAAGCGCCGTTCTTGTCGTAGAACTCGCTGCTGGCCACGTCGAGGGCCAGGAAGATCTCCTTGCCGGAGGAGTAACCGGCGTCGCGGATGGCGGTTTGAATGGCATCGAGCGCGGCCTCGACGCTGTCGAGCTTCGGCGCAAAGCCGCCTTCGTCGCCGACGGCCGTGCTGAGGCCCTTCTTCTTCAACACGGCCTTGAGCGCGTGAAAAATCTCGGTAATGGCACGCAGTCCCTCGCTGAACGTGGGCAGGCCGTGGGGCATGATCATGAATTCCTGAAAGTCGATGGGAGCGTCGGAATGAGCGCCGCCGTTGATGACGTTGGCCATCGGGACGGGCAGCACCTTCGCGTTGGGTCCGCCGAGGTAGCGAAAGAGCGGCAAGCCGAGCCACTCGGCGGCGGCCTTGGCGTTGGCCAGGGAGACGGCGAGGATGGCGTTGGCGCCGAGCTTGCTCTTCTTGAAGCCGGTGCCGTCCAGTTCGAGCATCACACGGTCGACGGTAATTTGGTCCAGCGCATCCCGGCCTTGGAGCGCGGGGCGGATTTTATCGAGGACGTTCCTCACCGCCTTGGTGACGCCCTTGCCGCCAAAGCGTTGCTTGTCGTCGTCGCGCAGTTCGAGCGCTTCGTGTTCGCCGGTGCTCGCGGCACCGGGGACAGAGGCTCGGCCGACAACGCCATCGTCCAGGATCACGTCCACTTCCACGGTCGGATTGCCGCGGGAATCGAGGATTTCGCGGGCATGGAGATCGAGAATGTTGCTCATGGTCGGCTGCTCAGTTCGAAAAATGAGCGCGCATGATGGGAAGGGCCTGGGAGCCAGTCAACGAGGATTTCGGCAATGTTTCGCGCTTGGCGCCCTCAAGGCGTAGCTGCGACCGTGAGGTCGCGGGACAGGGGCCTTGGAGGTCGGGCGTTGGAATCGAGTTCGGGCCACTTAGAGAATTTAGCCCGCGAAACCTCACGGTCGCAGCCACGCTCAACGAATGCGGCATCTTGGAAAACTCCGGCAATGCGCCGCTCAGAAGCCCGGGACGGCGTTGTTCCGCCAACTGTCCACGATGGCCCACAAGTTCTGCGGACTGATCGAACGGCCATAGCGCAAGTAGCGCGCGCTGCCGTCGGCAAACGCGTAGTTCGATCCGCCCGCCGCTTTCATGCCCATATGCCGGGCGTGTTCGAGTTCCTCGAAGTCGTTGCCGGCCGCCGTCTCAAGAAAGTCCATATAGAAATGCTGCGAAGTCGTTTCCTTCTCGCCGAAAAAGATGGTCTCGGAGGGCAGTTTGATTTCATTCTCGGGAAGGGACGTGCCCACCATCCGATTGAAGTCCCAGTTCGTCGCCATCTGCTGCTGGAAGTAGTCGTTCCAGCCATTGATGATGTAGCTGCGCGGCGCGGAGTCCGCGGGCCATTGCGCTGGATTGTTGATGCCCGTGGCCGGATTCGGCCCGTCGCTCGGGCAGACCAACAGCCGGAGATCCTTGTAGCCCTCCCGCAACTGCGTCGGCCAGGCGTTGGGCAACTGGCGGACTGGATGTTTGCCCGAGTTATCGTCCACGTACATCTGGAGCGACAACCCGAGCTGCTTGAGATTGTTCACGCACTGGATGCGCTTGCCCGTTTCCTTCGCGCGGCTGAGCGCGGGGAGCAACATGCCGGCCAGGATCGCGATGATCGCGATGACCACCAGCAGTTCAATCAGCGTGAAACCCGCGTCGCGGGCCGATCGGTTCTGAGCACTATTCAACTTCATTTCGTTTCCTGTCTCTTCGGTTTTGCAACCGGCCTTTCGGGCCGGTCCCGTGTTACTTCGGATCGCGCGACAATCCGAAAGAAATCCAACGCGCCCTCGAATAATCGGAGGATCTCGGCGTCCACTCACTAGCTTATGACGAAGAATGGAATTGTTCTGTCGATCATCGCTGTGATCCTCGCGGCGGTTTACGTTGCCTATTTTACCGACTGGTTTCGCAAGGACGGTATTCAGATCATTCCGACCGTCCGACCGGGAAGCGCTTCGGCAATCCCGCGGGACCCCGACGACGCGCCGGTGCATCGCGTCTCGTTCGCGCTGGACGGCAAATACAAGCTGACGAGTGTCAAAGTCCTCGTCGCCGCCGAACTGGCGACCAACAAATACGCCACGCCGCTCTGGCATCTTATCGCTGACTCGAACTCGGTGCCGACCAAGTCCATCACCTACGGCCTAGACGTCAAGGGCATGAAACCGGCCGTGCCCCGAGCGCGTCCCGAGCCGCTGCTGGTCAACGTCGAATACACGCTAGTGATCGAAGCCGGAAAGACTCGCTCGCAAACCAACTTCCACACAACCCCGGCAGTGGCGCTGCGCAAGGATCAGCCGCGCTAGCAATCAATCGGCGGGAACATCGCTGGCATGAGGCGTAAATGACCTTCGACAATCACGAACGTTCGCTCCTCGCCGCGCTCGCCGACGTTCTGATCCCGGCCGGTGATGGGTTTCCGGCTGCCAGCGGCGCGGGCATCGCGGGCGACGGTTTCGATCAGTTGCTCGGGTATCGGCCGGATCTCGGGCCGGGACTGAAAAAGGTCCTCGCAGCAGCGGACGGACAACCGGCAGCCGAGATCGTCGCGGGACTGAAAGTGCGGGATCCGGCCGGCTTCGGAGTGCTGGCCGAATGGGTGTCGGGAGCGTACTTCCTCAACCCGGATGTGCGGGCCAAACTGAACTACCACGGCCAGGGTCCGCGGCCGATCGACCCGCGTCCCGACTACCTCGACGATGGGTTGCTGCAATCGGTGCTCGACCGCGGGCCGATCTATCGGCCCACTCCGAAATGACCCGGCTCGAAAAAGCGTCCGCGCGAAGGTGAATATGATCCCTGGCCGCCATTTCTCCATGAGCTTGAGGACGCAACGGTCTGTAGCCGCCGACGTGAGGAGGCGGAACACATGGACGCACGGTTTATCCGCCTCCTCACGTCGGCGGCTACGATCGTCGGTAAGCAGTACGGGTTAGCGCCGAGTGACCTGGCTCGACTCTTCATGCGCTTCGCCGTGCTCCCCCGCTACGATCCGGGCGAGAGCTACGACTGGAACTACACCCACGCGCCCGCGGCCGTGCCTCACGACGAGCCGCAAGTGCCCGGTCCCTGGGACTTCTGCGGCCGGCCGGTCCGTTCGCCGCTCGGCATCGCGGCCGGCCCGCTGTTGAACGGAGCGTGGATACTCTATTACGCCGAGCTCGGATTCGACGTGCTGACTTACAAGACCGTCCGCAGCCGGCACCGCGACAGCTACGCTCTGCCGAATCTTCAGCCGGTCGAGAGCGGACGCCTGGAAGGCAGCGGCCCTCCTTTGCGTGCCGGGCAGAAAATGCGCGGCAGTTGGGCGGTCTCGTTCGGCATGCCGTCGAAGTCACCGGACGTGTGGCGGGCGGACATCGAGAGAACACGCCGGGCGCTTGCCAAGCACAAGCTCCTTTCGGTTTCGGTCGTCGCGACGCCCGAGCCAAATGGGTCGGCCGACGATTTGGCCGATGACTTCTCACGCTGCGCCCGGTGGGCGGTCGAAAGCGGCGCCGACGCGGTGGAAGCCAACTTCTCCTGTCCGAACGTCGCCAGCGCCGACGCACAGCTTTACCAACAGCCCGAGGCTGCGGGCCGCGTTGCGACGCGGCTCCGCGCGGCCATCGGCAGGACACCGTTGCTCATCAAGATTGGCCATGTCACCGCGGAGGCGGAGGCCGCGGCGCTGGCAGGGGCCGTAGCCGCCCACGCGGACGCGCTCGTGATGGTGAACTGCATTTCGGCCCGGGTTGCCGACGCCCGGCAGCATCCCTTGTTCGAAGGCCAACGCCGCGGGATCGCGGGCGATGCAATCCGCGAGCCGGCCCTCGAACAAATCGCCCTCTTCGCCCGCGTCATCCGCCGGCGCGGCTTAAAGCTGCGGCTCATCGGCGTCGGCGGGATTAGCACGGCCGCGCATGTCCGCGCGCACCTCGAGGCCGGCG
>CAZZAQ010000504.1:3836-4290 GCA_964652165.1 uncultured Bifidobacterium sp. | reverse complement strand
CACTGGCGGCGGCGATTGAATAGCTGCGGGCGTCGCCTTGGACTAATGGCGTCTGCGCAAAGCGCAGGGATTTCACCCGTGTCCCATCGACCAGCACGTGTTGCGGCGCGGGGCGAAGCTGAGCCAGAGCGCTGTTCATGGCCCGATGCGTCGCCTCAAGAATGTTCCAGCGGTCGACCTCGTCGGAATCCGCCCGTCCGACGGCCCACCGCACCTCCGTCCGGCCCGTCAACACGGCGAAAAATCTTTCCCGTTGCTCGCCCGTGAGCTGCTTGGAGTCGTTGAGTCCTTTTAGTGCGTCTGGCAAATCGTCCTCGAGCCACTCGGGCGGCAATACGGCGGCCGCGGCCACCACGGGCCCTGCCAGCGCGACGCCGAGGAGGCCGAGCGCCACGACGGGCACCATCCACCTGCTAGTTACCTTCATCTCTGTTCTCCTTTCATCGGTTGATCT
>CAZZAQ010000504.1:2075-3826 GCA_964652165.1 uncultured Bifidobacterium sp. | reverse complement strand
ACTCGGGCGGCAGCACGGCGGCGGCGGCCACCACCGGCCCCGCCAGCGGACCGCGCCCGGCTTCATCGATGCCGGCGACATTCCGCAATCCGCACTGCCAAAGCGCGCGCTCGAACGCGAAGCGGTCGGCGTGGACGTGGGCTTTCACAAGTGTATCGGCCGCGAGCGTAGCGCCGTGCGTCGGTCCCGCCAATTGGAAAGGAAGACAAAGGAGCGCTCATTTCGCCACCGGAACGGCGATGAGCTTGACTTCATTGGAAGCGCCAATGCGCAGCAGGCCGACCAGGCGCCGGGCTTCCCGGATTTCGGAAGCGACGACCGGCGCGCTCGCTGGCGGCGTGGCAGGGCTCTTGAGGTATGTTTCAGCCGCGGGGCGAGCGATGGGAGGCGCCGTTGGACCGGCAGGGCTGACGCCGCGTGACGCCTCTGGACCCCCGGACAGCGACGCTTCAATCGTCACGAGCTGGCCGTACGTGCGGTTGGTGCCGTTGGCGCGAAAAACCCGGTTCGTCGTCGGAGAACTGCTACCGGCAACGGTTGAGTAACGGCGCGAGCCCTCGGCCGTGCTGGCTTGCCGGCTTGGCTCGGTGCCGGCAGGGACAGAACGGTTCAATGCCTCTCCGATTTCAGCAAAGCGCGCCTGCCCGATTTCAGCGCCCGTCACGAAGCGGCCGGAATAGACGGACCCGTCGCTGTCGGTCACGCGTACCCGGTCGCCGTCCAGCTCAATGTCGAAGGTCGACATCACGTCGGCGGGCGCCGACTCCATGGCTGCTTTCGCCGCGACGGGTTTTTCAAGTTCCGGCAGTCGTTGGAAGCGGAAGTACTGCTTGGTCAATGTCGGCGGCTGAGTCGCCTCTTTTGCAAGCAATACTCCACCCGCACCCGTGGCGCGCGCACGAGCCTGTGAACGGTCGGCCAGGGACAAACTTGTCGCACCGTCCCTCGTTTCGACCCCAAAGTTCCCACGGCCTCGTTTGACCTCATAATTCCGCGAGTCGAAAGCCAGGACGGCAGAGGTGTTCGGGCTGGGAGCGGACGGAACAGGCCTCACGTTCAAGGCAGTCGCTTGGCCTTGTGCGGCCAAGCCCGGGCCCAGCGGGTCGAAAAATGTGACCGGGTTAGTCGCCGCGCTCGCTTGGGCGGGCGTTGGTTGCAGCGAGTGCGAGTCGGCGGCAGCCGCGGCGCCCGGCGCGGAATAAGCAAAGCCCGCCTGCTTCGCTTTTCCGTCCGTGCCGGGAGCCAGCGCGAGGTTCACGCCCGAGGAGAGCGCGTTCGTGACCGGAGGTTCCAGGCGACTGGCCGCTTGGCCCGCTGCAAATCGGGACGCCGGCGCGCCTGCGTCGAGTCTCCGAACCAACAACTGGCCCTCGATTGGCACGGCCGGAGCCTCCGCTTCGGCGTTCTTGAGTCCGCCAGCAGGGGCTTGCCGAAGGCGCAATCCGCGTGTCGCCGATTCTTCCTTAAGTTTCACGTCGGCCTGCGCGCCCCCCGAACGCAACGAGTCGCTCGAACGATTTTCATCGAGCGGACGGACGCTCAGCGCCTCCGCCTCGGGCTGGGGTCGTTTGGCGAGCTCCTTATCCTGCTCCGCGCGGCCGCCAAGTTGTGCTTTGGGGGCCGCCATTCCATTGCGCTCGAGAAGCGGCGCCTGGGACCCCGCTTTCTCGGCTTGGTCCGTTTTGGCGAAGAGCGATGGCGACGAGGACGGGCTCCGGATCGAGAACCCGTTCGACAAGTCCCGCGGGGCG
>CAZZAQ010000504.1:0-2065 GCA_964652165.1 uncultured Bifidobacterium sp. | reverse complement strand
CGGTCGGGAATCCAATTCCAGACCGCGACCGCCAACAGGGCGAACACCCCGACGGCGAAAGCGACGCGCGGCCAGCGCAGGAGCAGCCAACTCCAGAGGGTGCGCTGGGACGTCGCTTCGCGCGGGCGCAGCCTGGCCGCCTCGGCCTGCATCAGCCGGCGCGTGGCCGGGTGCATCTCAAGCGGTTCGCCGGCGTCCTCGCGCCGTTTGCGCGCATAGGTCCGCAGCAGATCTTCCATTTTCTTGTCGGGTTCCGACGGCATCATAATGTTAGACGGAAGTGGGCGTTGTTTTCTCCCGCGATTCTTCGCGCGCCATCCGGGCGCGGGTGACCACCTCCAGTTTGTCGAGGCATTTGCTGAGACGGGAGCTGACGGTTTTGGGGTTCAATTCGAGGCTCGTGGCAATCTCCTCGTAGCTCAGGTCGGCGAAGTAGCGCAGTTCGATGATTTCCTGGCACGGTCCGCCCAGTTCCTCGAGCGCCTGGCCGATCAGGGAAATTCTTTCGGCATTGAGCAGCGACACGTCCGGGCCCGGCGAGGGGCTTGGAGGATCGACCGTGAACGTATTCTCCGAATCGTCCGCCGGCGCCGTGACCAGCGGCACGATCACCTGCCCGCCGCCCCGCTTGGCGGCGTGGAGCTTCTGCCGGTAGTCGCGCGCCTTGTTGGCCGCCACGCGGAACAGCCATGTCTGAAATTGTGAATGTCCCTGGAAGGTATGGATGTTCTTGATGACCGTCAGGAACACCTCCTGACAGATCTCCTCCACGTCTTCGCGCGTGAAGTCGTGTCCAAGCTGGAAGATGAAGCGGGAGGCCGGCGCGTAATGCCGATCGAATAGCTCATCCCAGGCCCCGGCCTCGCCCCGCCGGCAGCGGGCCAGCATGTCAGCTTCGGCGTTCGAGCTCACGGTGGGGATGTTAAGACAAACGGGCCGGAATGGCCAGCGCAGGATGGCGCGTCCGCGTATCGGTAGCTGCGACCGTGAGGTCGCGGGCTGAATTCTCAAGCCGGAACCCAATTGGAGCCGGCGTCCTGGCTTCAGCGTCCCCGTCCCGCGACCTCACGGTCGCAGCTACTCTCTCTTCCGGCAGCCAGCCGGCGTCACGGAGCGCGCCGCTGCTTGACGCACCACGCACCACGCACCACGCTCCAGACGATGTCCGCCCAGCATTTCATCGTCGCAACGGCCGGCCACGTGGATCACGGGAAAAGTTCGCTCGTCAAGGCGCTCACCGGCACTGATCCCGACCGGTTGCCGGAAGAAAAAGCCAGAGGCATCACCATCGATCTCGGGTTCGCGCACCTCGAACTCCCGGCGACCATCGGCCCCACAACTTCCAACTCTCAACTCTCAACTGTTTCGATCGGCATCGTCGACGTGCCGGGCCACGAGGATTTCGTGAAGAACATGGTCGCGGGTGTGGGTTCCATCGATCTGGCGCTGTTCGTTGTGGCGGCGGACGACGGCTGGATGCCGCAGACGGAGGAGCACCTGCAAATCCTGGGCTACCTTGGCGTGCGGCACGCGGTCGTGGCGCTGACGAAAATCGATCTGGCCGGCGGCCGCGAGAGTGAAGCCGCCGCCCGCGTGCGCGAACAACTCCACGGGACGCCGTTCGAGGCGGCCCCGGTCGTCGGCGTCTCGGTGCTCGACGGGCGCGGCATCGAGGAGTTGAAGTCCGCGCTCGCGGCGACGCTGGCCACGGTCCCGCCGCCGCGCGACATCGGCAAGCCGCGCCTGCCCGTGGACCGCGTGTTCACCTTGCGCGGTATCGGCACCATCGTCACCGGCACGCTCACCGGCGGCAGTTTGAGTCGCGGCCAAAACGTGGTGATCCAACCGGCCGGCAAACCGACGCGCATTCGCACGATTCAAAGCCACAACCGGGAAGTGGAATCAAGCCCACCCGGTACGCGCACGGCCCTGAATCTGGTGGACATTTCCGTCGCGACCAAAGGTTCGACGGTTTCCAGCGACGAAGGAGTCCGTCGCGGCGAGGTTATCACAATGGCCGATTCAGGCGGACCGAGCGATACGGTTGATGTGATGCTCGAGAAAT
>CAZZAQ010000503.1:703-4304 GCA_964652165.1 uncultured Bifidobacterium sp. | reverse complement strand
ATGGCACGCCGCACCCGTTTGCTCGACCTGGATGAGCAGGGTGTCGCCGTCGCAATCGAACGCCACGTCCTTCACGGTCTGGATGTGGCCGCTTTGCTCGCCTTGCATCCAGAACTTTTTTCGCGAGCGGCTCCAAAAATGGGTCTTGCCGGTGGCGAGCGTCGTTTCAAGTGACGCTCGGTTCATCCATGCCATCATCAGCACGCGCCCGGTCGATTGTTCCTGGACGATCGCGGGAATGAGGTCGTCCTCCGTCCATTTCAACTTGTCATAAAAGCTCATAGTCGCGGCGGGCATTCTGTCACGGCCCGCCCAGGGACGGAAAGGCGAATGTGGGTGGAGATTTGCATTTTGAATTCCTGTCCGCCGTGCTAACCCCTTCGCGCGTGCGCAGCGAACTGCTCAAGAACATCACCCGCCTCGTCGTGAAGCTGGGCACCGGCATCCTTACGGATGCCCGCAAGCAGCCCGACCTGGCGCAAATGGAGCAACTCGTCGCGCAGGTCGCCGCGCAGCGTGCCGCGGGCCGGGAGATTGTGCTCGTCACCTCGGGCGCGGTGGGCGCGGGCATGGGCGTCCTGGGCTACGAGAAGCGGCCCGCCTCGGTGGACGAATTGCAAGCCTGCGCGGCAGTCGGCCAGTCGCGGGTGATGGCGACCTACGAGAAGCTCTTCGCCAGGTTCGACCTCCACGTCGCCCAGGTGCTGCTGACGCACGATGACCTCGAACACCGCGATCGCCATCTCAATGCCCGCAATACCCTCATCACCCTGCTCCGAAAGGGCGTCATTCCCATCATCAATGAGAACGACGCGATTTCCTCGACGGAAATCAAGTTCGGCGACAACGACAAGTTGTCCGCGCTCGTCGCTTCGCTGTTGCCGGCAGATTTGCTCGTGATCCTCACAACGGTGGACGGAGTCATCGAGGGTTTCGGCACCGCGTCGGCGAGGGTGTTGCCGGTGATCGAACGAATCGACGAGGAGGTAGAGAAAATGGCCGGCGGCACGACGAGCGACACGGCGGTCGGCGGGATGAACTCGAAGATTGAGGCCGCCAAAATTGTCATCCGAAGCGGCATCCCGCTGGTCATCGCGCCGGGCCGCAAGTCCACCGTGCTGAAGGACATTCTGGCGGGTGAAGAGGCGGGCACCCTCTTCGTGCCGCGCGCCGGCCGCTTGAAAGGTCACAAACGATGGATTGCCTTTTTTCACCATCCCAAGGGCGCGCTCTTTGTCGATGACGGGGCGCGCAAGGCCCTTCGCGACGGCGGCAAAAGCCTGCTGCCGCCCGGTATCCGGCGCTCGGATGGCGCCTTCGCCGCCGGCGATGTCGTGCGCGTGTGCGATTTGGATGGCACCGAGTTCGCGCGCGGCATCGCGCGATTCGGCGCGGAGGAACTGCGCGCCGGCAAGTTGCCCCGCGCCGAAGTCATCCACCGCGATGACCTTGTGATTCTCTGAGCCGGGGATGAAACGACGCTTCCGCCCCACGCGCCGCGCGATTGACGACCTCATCACCGTCATGGCCGCGCTGCGTTCCCCGCAAGGCTGCCCGTGGGACCGCGAGCAGGATCACCGGACCTTGCGCTTCCATGCGGGCGAGGAGGTGTACGAGCTGCTCGACGCCATTGAATCCGGCGATGACCACGAAATGGCCGAGGAACTGGGCGACCTGCTCCTGCAAGTCGTCTTCCACTGCCAACTCGGGCGCGAACGCGGCGCATTCGATTTCGACCGCGTCGCCCGGCGCATCGTCGACAAGCTGGTGCGCCGCCACCCGCACGTCTTCGCCGACGCGCGCGCAAAGACCGTGGACGCCGTCTGGGCACAGTGGGAAATCATCAAGCACGCCGAAAAGCTGGGAACGCGGCACGCCCGGCCCAGCGCGCTCGACGGCATCCCGCGACATCTCCCCGCGTTGCTCCGCGCCGAGAAGCTGGTGAAGAAAGCGCGCAAGGCGAAATTGCTGCCCGCCCCAAAAAATCGCCCGAGGGCGAAAGGCCGCGCCGCGCTGGCCCGGGAGTTGTTCGAGATTTCCGCGCAGGCTCAGGCGAAAGGATGGTCGGCCGAAGAGCTTTTGCGCGGCGAGGTGAAAAGGCAGGAACGGGCATTGCGCCGCCGTGAGCGGGCGCAATCCGGTTCCTCAGCGTAGCCGCGACCGTGAGGTCGCGGGCCGGTTGTACTTCAGACTGACCCGCCTCCGCGTGGCTTCGGGTGGCGCCTAATCCGAGCTTGGGAGTGCGAGCTTGCGACCTCACGGTCGCAGCTACGGCCAAGGTAGTTACTCCTGCGGTTCGAGCGGCTTGCGGTATTTGAATTTCTTTGCCAGCGCCAGGCAGGCGGCCAGCGGTTTCATGCCCGCCGTGCAACTGGGTTCCGAAAGCGACGCCGCGGCCGCGCACACGCCGGCTTCCAGGCAACGTTTGAGTTCCCAGCCTTCGTGCAGGCCCAGCAGCACGCCCGCGCAAAACGCGTCGCCCGCCCCGGCGGTGCCGGCGATGTATTTGTCGGGCAACTGCAGCGACGACTGCCAGACGTCCTCGCCCTTGCGGGTGCGGGCGAAGCCGCCCTCGGGAAAATGAATCACCACCACTTCGCGCACCCCCTGTTGGAGCAGCGCGCCCGCGGCATGGCGGAGTGACACCGTGTCGAGCGACCCATCCGGCTGGCGGATCTTGAAGCCGGCGGTCTTGCCGGCTTCGATCTCGTTGAGGATGCAGTAATCGACGTACTTGAGGGCCGGCGACACGATGCGCCCGAAGCGGTCGCTCTCCTCGCTCACCACGTCCACGCTGGTTTTGAGTCCGGCATCCTGCGCGGTGGCCAGGAGCCGGGCGGCCTTGGTGCCGAACTTGGTGTCCGGCGCGTCCAGTTCGTCGAGCAACAGCAGGTAGCCGACGTGAAAGAGACGCGTCTTGATTTTTTTGAAGTCCAGATCGTCGCCTTTCCAGAGCGCGTTGGCGCCGCGGGCATGGAAGAAAGTGCGCCGGCCGTTGGATTGCTCGGTCATCACGTCGGTAAACGACGTGGGCGCCTCGGCGGTGGACCGGAGCAGCTTCGTTTCGATTCTGTGACGCTTGCAATCCTCGAGAATGAACTGACCCAAGCCGTCCCTGCCGACGAGGCCCGCGCCGATCAGCGGAAAGCTGGCGCCGAGCCTGGCCAGGTCGATGAGCACGTTGTAAGGCGCGCCGCCCGTGCCCGGCGACTGACTGAGGATATTCGCGAGCTGCTCGCGCTGCGGATAGACGTCGATGAGTTTGACCTGGTCGATGATCCAGTTGCCGCCCGCAAGGACGCCGCGGCGGCCGGAATTGCCTTTCGAATTCGCCATAGCTTCGGAACGACCGCGGCCCCGGGCGGAACTCTCCGCGCAGGACAACACCTGGAAACGCCGACGGCCGGCCAAGAGTGAATGAAACCGGGCAAGGGTCTGGCAAGAGCAATCTGGGCTCGTGGAGCGAGCGAGTTCACGCCTCCGGCTCGTGCTTTTTGCTGTGCTCCGCGATGACGGCCTGTTCGTGTTCGCGCGGCATTTCCGTGTAGTGGCTGAACGCCTCGGTGTGAATACCCCGGCCGCCGGTCAGGCTGCGCAGCAC
>CAZZAQ010000503.1:0-693 GCA_964652165.1 uncultured Bifidobacterium sp. | reverse complement strand
ATCGGGACATTCTGATCACCGCGACGGCCGCCGCGGAGTAGTGGCTCCGCCCTAACCTGCGGCGCCGTTCTTTGCGTGCGAGCGGTTCCAGGCATCCAGGCCGCCGGTCAGGCTGCGCAGCACGCTGGCGTATTTGTAGAGTTCCTTTTGCGGCACGGTCGCCTTGACGATGCTGTAGCCGTCGGCGCTGTCGGTGCCCATGATGCGCCCGCGCCGGGAGGAGAGGTCGCCCATCACCGCGCCCAGACAATCTTCGGGGGCGCGTACTTCGATCTCGTAGATCGGCTCGAGGAGACACGGGCGGGCCTTGAGGAAGGCTTCCTTGAAGGCGGCCTTGCCGGCGATCTGGAAGGCGATGTCCTTGCTGTCCACCGGGTGCGTCTTGCCGTCGTAGAAGTCGATCTTTACGTCCACCACGCGGTAGCCGGCGATGACGCCCTCGGTGCAGGCGCTGTTGACGCCTTTCTCGACACTGGGAACGAAGCTGCGGTCCACGTTTTGGCCGCTAAGGGTCTGGGTGAATTCGACGCCGGTGTTGCGTTCTTTCGGCTCGATCTTCATCCAGACTTCGGCGAATTGCCCGGCGCCGCCGGTCTGCTTCTTGTGGCGGTATTTGGAGTCGGCGGGGGCGTGGATAGTTTCGCGATACGGGATGCGCGGCTCGATCATCTCGAAGTCGACCTTGAAGCGGTG
>CAZZAQ010000502.1:0-4322 GCA_964652165.1 uncultured Bifidobacterium sp. | reverse complement strand
ATCACCAACAACTTCGGGATGCACCGGATATAATTCATTTTGATCAGTTACCTGATTTGGCGTCCTTAGGCCCGAAGCAATAGACGCTTCCATCCTCGCATCCGATGACGATTTTGCCGTCCACCACCGCGGGAGAACTCGTGATCGGCTGGCCGATTTCATAGTTCCACAGTTCCTTCCCGTCTTTGAGCGACACGACGTAAAGCCGTCCGTCGTCGGAGCCGACGACCACCTTGTCGCCGCAGACGGCCGGCGAGCTGTCCACCTTGCCGCGCGTGGGGAACGTCCAGATGACTTTGCCCGAGTCTTTATTGACGCAATGCAGGCGCTTGTCGCGTCCGCCGAAAAGGACGCGCTCGCCCACGAGGGCCGGCGAGGAGTTGTAGGCGAAGCCGCGATCCTTGTAACTCCAGAGGTTCGTGCCCCGTTCGAGATCGACGCAGAAGAAAACGTTTTCGTTGTGGCCGACGTACGCGCGCCGCTGGTGCATCGCCGGTGAGGCGAGCATCGGCGCGCCGATCTCGACTTCGCCCAGCTTCGCGCCGTTGGTGAGCGAGATGACGTGCAGCATCGCGTCGCAGCCGCCCACGACCGTCAGACCGCCGGCGACGGCGGGCGTGCCTTTGATGCCGGTGCCGGTCTCGAAGGTCCAGTTGCTCCGGCCCGTCACGGCATCCAGGCAATAGAGCCGGCTGTCGAAGCTGCCGAACAGGATCGACCAGCCCTTGCCGTCGGCCGCGCGCGTGAAGTTGGGCGAGCCGGGAATCTTGTCGCCCGTGGGAAAACTCCACAGCGGCTTGCCGGTGGCGGCGTCGAAGGCGCGCATTGCGCCATCGTCAGAGCCGATGAACACTTTTCCTTCCAGCACGAGCGGGGACGATTCGATTGGGCCGCCAGTCTTAAAGGACCACAGATTCGTCCCCTTTGCGAAATCGACGGCGTGCAGGCGCTCATCATCCGACCCAACGAACACGCGCCCGTCGACGACGGCGGGCGAGGAGCGGACGGCGCCGCCGGTTTTGAAGGTCCAGCGCAGCGTAAGCGGGGTGTCGAGCTTGCCGGCCGCCACGCCGTTGAGCGCCGGGCCGCCGCGGAACATGGGCCATGCGGCTTTGGGGACCTCCGGGTCGGACGCCGCGGCGGGCGCGACAGAGGCCCCCGACACGCCGATCGCGAGGCACAAGGCTGCAGGAAGCGCCCGATAAACTACTGTGCGCATGCAGGGACAAACTAGCCGGGCGCGGGAGGAATGGCAAACAATTACTACCTACACGTATCATCTGGGCAGAGCCCACGTTGTTGGAGGGTACGGTTAGCAGCCCGTTCAAAAACTGTGGCGGCGCTCTATAGCGCCGCAGGCCGACCCAAATCCTTGGGTTTTCTCGGCAGCCACAGACCGCCGCGTGAAGTTTGGCCATTCTTCAGCCCTCAATTGCGCAGTCACGGCAGTGTATTCGTCAGCCATCTCCCGAAGGGAGATTTGAGAATAGCCCACCCTTTCAAGGGTGGGACTGTGGGAGAGGGACCTCCCGTCCCGAAGGGACGGCTGAATCACTCCCCCATCAATGGGCATAGGAGCCGACCCGAGACAACCAAGGGATTCGACCGTCCCTTCGGGACTTAAGCACCAGCGAATCTAAACCCGGCAGTGAACTGCCGGGCTATTCTCAAATCTCCCTCCGGGAGACGGGAAGCGTCGGACCAAAATGTCCAACCTCGAGTCGGCGGTCACAGACCGCCGCTACCGTGAGGCCAGTTTTTTTGAACGGGCGGTTAGGGCGTGCCGGGCGCGGGCTGGTCGGATTTGGGATCGGCTTTCGGGGCGGGCTTGAGGGGCCAATGTTCGGACTCGGTGCGCGCCGTCTTCAGGTAGGCTTCCACTTTCGCCACGACCGCGGGCCGCGAGGCGGCCACGTTGTTCGTTTCGCCAGGGTCCGACTTGAGATCGTACAGTTCGAGCGGCGCGCCGGGCGCCAGGCGCACGGCCTTCCAATCCCCGGTGCGCACGGCTTGCCTGGAGCCTTTCTCGTGGAATTCCCAATAGAGGAATTCGTGCTGGTTGGTTTGCTTCTTCCCGAGCAGGGCCGGGAGCATCGAAAGCCCGTCGATGCCAGCGGGCGGCTTGACCCCGGCCAGCTCGGCGGCCGTCGGGAGAAAATCCCAGAACGCCCAGACTTGATCGCTGGTGACACCCGCGGGGATTTTTCCGGGCCAGCGCGCAATCATCGGGACGCGGATGCCGCCTTCGTACATGTCGCGCTTGATGCCGCGCAGCGGGCCGGAGCTTTGGAAGAATTGGGCGTTCGCGCCGCCCTCCTTGTGCGGACCATTGTCCGAGCTGAAGAAGACGACGGTGTTGCTCTCGATCCGCAACGCCTTGAGTTGCGCCAGAAGCGCGCCGATGTCCCGGTCCATGCGGGTGATCATCGCGGCCTTATTGCGCTCCGGCTGCGGCCAGTCCTCGGCGGCGTACGGGGCGTCCGAGGGGACTTGCATTCCCAGTTCCTTCAATTCGTTGTTGGCGTGGGGAATGGTGTAGGCGAGGTAAAGGAAGAACGGTTTGTATTTGCTGACGCGGATGAAATTGGTGGCGGCCTGGGTGAAAAGATCGTGGACATACCGGCCCCTGGCGCCGTTCTGGTTTTGGAAGATGAGAGAGTTCGTCAAGCCCTCCTCGCTCAGGACCGAGCTGCGCCACAAGTGCGCCGGATAATAATCGTGCGCGTGATGCTGGTTGAGGAAGCCGAGCCATTCGTCGAAGCCGCGCTGGTCGGGTGTGCTCGGCGTGTTCGTTTCGCCGAGGCCCCATTTGCCGATGAGGCCCGTCTGATAACCGGCGGCCTTGAGGAGTTCGGCGACGATGATTTCATTCGTGGACAGTGGCACCAGCGCATTGCCGCGGATGCTGACGTGCCCGGTGTGGCGGCCGGTCATGAGCGCGGCGCGGCTCGGGGCGCAGACGGTGCTGCCCGCGTAGCATTGAGTGAAGCGCGTCCCTTCGGCGGCAAGGCGGTCCAGGTTCGGGGTCTTGATGCGCTTTTGGCCGTAACAACCCAGTTCCCCGTAACCGAGATCGTCAGCGAGGATGAATATGATGTTCGGCTTGCTGTGAAGCGCGGCGAGCTTTTGCTGGAGGATGTCGAACTTCGGATCCGCGCCCCGGGCCGGGGCGGCGGCAAGCAGCAGAACAATCCAGAGGAGCAGCAGGAGAGCGATCCTGCGCCGGTCGGTGGGCGTCGAAGGGCGCACGGTGCCTAGGGCTCCCTGTTCCCCCATGCGTGCTGCTTTTCGAATCGCTGCAGCCGTTGTTTCATAAGCTTGACTGGGTTCATCGACTACACGAGAAGCCGGGCCGAATCAAGCCCGGGCTGCCAAACCATCCGTTCGGAACCCATCTCGGAGTGTTCGTACCACGGCACAGGACTGGCTTACTACTGGATGGCACGGTGCTGAATCCGCTTTCCGCCGCACGAATACCCGTGCGGCGTGCGTAAAATCGGGACAGCGCCGTCCGAGAACTGGACAGAAAATTCATGCGTGCCGGAAGCTACCTTGTCGGTTGGGTCGATCTCCTCGTCGTCATTCTCCTTGTCGTCGGCGTTTTGCGGGGCCGAAAACGCGGCATGTCCGAGGAACTGCTCGACATCGTCAAATGGAGCCTCATCGTATTGGTGGCTGGCCTGCTGTACGAGCCGAGCGGCCGATGGCTTTCGCAAATGTCCGTCTTCAGCCTGCTTTCCTCCTATGTCTTCGCCTACGTATCCATCGCGGTGCTGATCTTTTCGACCTTTGCGCTCATCCGCAATCGGATCGGCGAAAAGCTAATCGGCAGCGACGTGTTCGGCAGCGCGGAGTACTACCTGGGCATGGCGGCGGGCGGCTACCGCTACGTTTGCGTGATGCTCGTGGCGATGGCGTTCCTCAACGCACGCTACTACACCCCGGCGGAAGTCGCCGCGGCCAACAAGTACCAGGACTGGAATTTCGGCACGACGATCTTCCCGACCCCGGCTGATCTCCAGCGCGAAGTGTTCGACAACTCGCTGTGCGGCCGCCTGACCCAGGATTACCTCAATGTGATCCTTATTCATCCTACCGCGCGGGATGACAAGGGCGTCGGCGGCGAAGGCAGCATCCGGCGCCAGCGCGAGCGGACCATCAACGAAATCATGGAAAAGCGCTAGGCGTTTCGGGTAGCCTTCGGCATGGCCGGCTTCATCCCGCCCGAGAAGCTCGAACAGATCCGCGCCGCCAGCGACATTGTCGATGTCATCGGCGCGGCAATCCCGCTCAAACGGGCCGGGGCAAACTTCGGCGCGCTT
>CAZZAQ010000501.1:2888-4323 GCA_964652165.1 uncultured Bifidobacterium sp. | reverse complement strand
CAAGACTGCTGAGGGCTGAAAGCCCGTACTGTTACAGCCTGGGGTGAAGCGCCGAGCGCGTAGCCCCAGGTAAACTCCCCAAACAATCCTCTCCGCCCTGTAAGGGCGGCACACGACAGGAGTCCACTCCGTCCCGGCCTTTCAGGCGTCAGAAGAATTCCTGGGCCCGGCGACCTGGGCCTTCGCTCGCGCTGCTCGCTCCAGCCCAGGCTGTCAGAGGTCGGGCCTTCGGCCCTAGCCGCGCTCAAGCACGAGCGCATCAGACTCGGTGTGGACACGAATTGCACGGATGGCCACCAATCGAATTCGTGTTAATTCGTGAAATTCGCGTCTCGCCTCGCGCCTGCTGAACGAGAGCACTTCTCTGCTCGGCAACGCGTGCCTGGTTTCGGAAGTGACAACTGCGACGGTCGCCGTTAGCTTGGTGAGCATGTTGGCTCCCTTCCATTCCACGCGCTTCCGTACGCCCCGAAGAATCGTGTCCGGCTTGCTTCCGCTTGCCATCACTTTTTGTTTCATCTCGATTCGCGTCTTAGGCGCCGAAAAGGAGGGTGCGGCGGTCGGGGCATCGGCCGATGCTGAAGCGGCGTGGGCGCAGGTCGGAAAGCTGCAGGGCGCGCTCCATGCACGTCCCGATTGGCAGGAACGCGAGCGAAAGCCCGAGGAACTGGCCGCGTTGCAAGAGAAAATGCACAGGGCGGCGCTGGACCTGGCGCGGGAAGCTCGGGCGTATGCCACGCGATTTCCGACGAATGAGTACGCCGGTAACGCGCGCTTTCTCGCCACGGTGGCGTTATGCCGGGCGGTGGCCGCGGGAGATTCAGCCAGCGAGGAGGAGTTGAAACGGTTCGTGGCCGCCACGCTGGCCGACATGTCGATTCCAGAGGATGATCGAGTCGGCGTATTTCTGGTGTCGGGCAATCTGGCAGTGATGAAAAAACTGGGGATGAAGGAATTCACCGCGCGCCCGGGGACCTTCGCCGCGGAACGGGAGGAAGCGATGACGGCATCGGCACGCGAAGCGATCAAGCAATTCCCGATGAACAGCCGAGGTTATTCACTGCTCCTGGCCATCGCTGAGCGCGCGAAGGGCAAGCAACAGAAGGCACTGGCACGGGAGATCCTCGCCCTGGACGAAGCTTCGCCGGCGGTACAGACTTTTGCGCGTCATTTGCTCAATGGTACCAGGCCGTATCGAATTGGCCGGCCGATCGACCTGCGTTTTACCGCGCTGGATGGACGCGACGTGGACCTAGCGAAGCTTAAAGGGAAGGTCGTGCTCGTCAATTTCTGGGCGACTGACTGCGGGCCTTGCCGGGCCGAAACGCCGAATCTCAAGTCCGCCTACAACCAGTACCACGCGGACGGCTTTGAGATTATCGGCATCAGCCTTGACGAAAAGGAATCGGCGCTGCGCAAATTCATTCGCGAGAAT
>CAZZAQ010000501.1:0-2878 GCA_964652165.1 uncultured Bifidobacterium sp. | reverse complement strand
CCCAGTATTTCGATGGCAAGGGCTGGGCAAATCGGTTCGGACTGCAGTACGGCATCTTCGTGATCCCGACGATGTGGTTCGTGGATCGTCGCGGCAACCTGCGTTTCACCGAGGCGCGGTTGGAGCCGGCAGAACTGGCAGCTCTGGTAAAATCACTGCTGAAAGAGAAACCGTGAAAGCGAGTCACCGCCTTGTCACAGGATTGTAGCGGGGATTGGTCCGCGTAGCGGCGGATTGGCATCCGCCGCATTTCTCGGCTTGCAGGTACCGTTTCGGGCGTCCTTCACCCAGAGCGGGAGATCGGCGGCGAACGCCAGTTCGCCGCTACGCAGGACGGGGAATCGCGGCGGGGCAATCGGAATCGTGAGGCGATTTCTGATTCTGGCGTTTCTGCTGGGAAACCACGAATGGACACGAATCCACACGAATCAGGCGGCGCGGCGGCGTCCCGGCAGGGCACCGCATGCTGATGGTCTGGTGAGTCATCCGGCGGTCGCCAGACCGCCGCTACGGCGGGTGGCGTCTCAGCCAGCAACGGCGTAATCCACGCCCTTGGGGTTTTCCACCCGCTTGGAGGCGTTGAGCACTTCGAGACCGACGAGGTTGCCGTCCTTGTCGTAGTCGAGGATGACGCCGGGCTTGTCCTGGTCGCTCTCTTCAACCGGCACGTCGCGGAAGAGGATCCGCAGCACATCCACCTGGGGGTCGTAGGTCACTTTCATGGCTGGCTCCAATACTTGCTGATTTTGCTCGTGCGATACACGGTCACCACCACAGGCGGCTGCTTCGCCTCTTCGACCATCACCCGCAGCAGATAGGACTTGTTGTTGATGGTCACGCGAGATTGGTAACACACGACGGTGGCGTGGTCAGGCACTTTCTGCTCAGGCGCGGCCAGCACGGAATCCAGGACGGACTGCGGGATGCCGCGGCGCTGCATTTCGGCCTGGGCCTGGGCTGAAATGTGGACGTTCATTCCCTTGCGGCGCGCGCCCTTCTCGCAGTCTCTATTCGCTTCATGGCCTTGTCGCGGGAGGGTAGCGGGGAATCGCGGCGGGGCAATCGGAATCGCGGGGTGATTTGGCAGGGCGAGGCTCCTGCGGAGCCGAAACTTTTTCCCCTTTCGCGGTGCCGAGAGGATTTGATCACGGTTCCGCGGGTTTGGATAGCACAGGCCTGCGGCCCACTGCCATTGAAGCAGCATTACTTTGTGATCTTTTTGAATGTACACTCGTCGCCATTGCGCCCGCGATGCGCCGCGCCCTTCAAGGGCCGCTCACTTCCCGCCCGCCAGCCAGCGCACGCTGTTCTGGAGCATCGCCTGGTAGGCGGGATGTTCGTGCGCCTGGCCGTCGTGGCCCAGTGTGTTGCACAGGATCCGCGCCTTGTCGTGTTTCACCACCCATAAGACCGGGAATTCCTTGCCGCTGGTCGGGCTTTTCGCTGTCGCAAGGACGTGACGCGCTGGGCCGGCCGGGTCGGGGATGAAATTGTAAAGCTCGTCCTTGATCTTGAAGCGCGCCGGCACTCCCTGCATCACCTGATGTGACGGGTCCACCACGACCACTTCGAACTCGCCATACTTGTCGTGCCCGCGGGTGATGCCGCTGACCAGTTCGCGGTTGTATTCCGGCCAGTCTTTCCAGTTGAGCCAATTCCCCGCGTGCGATACCAGCAGCCCGCCGCCGCGGCCGATGTAGGCGAAGAGGCCCTCGCGGACCTTCCGGTTCGGCATGGCCTGGTTGTGCGCCAGGTAAAACACATCCATGGCGTCGAAGGCGTCGAGCAAATCGTCGAGGTTTTCGCTGTAGGCGGCTTTGACGCCGGGCATCGCGTTCAGGAGCGCCACGTCCGTTCCGCCCCACCACCGGGCGAAATCATGCGACGAATCGCCGCCGGTGATCGCCACGCCAATCACGCCGTCATCCTTCGAAAACTTGCCGGCGAGTCCGCCCGTAGCCGCGCCCGTGAGGGCGCGGGCGGAGTCGCCCGGCGCGTCGTCCCGCCGCCTCACGGCGGCAGCTACGGGAGCGTCCGTGGCCGCGCTGCCTTCCCCCAATTCGACGGTGATTGCGGCGAAGGTGGAGGCTACCGTGTTGTTGAAGCTTTCGATCACGAGCTTCGTAATCGGCGCCCTGCCTTTCACAGCTCGCGTGAGCAATCGGATTTGGTGATCGGTCACGACGCCGTCCACCTTCTTCGAGCCGGGGCAGTCGAGCGACGGGTTGATGTAGTCCACGACGTGGATGCCGTTGGTGAGCGTGAAGCTCTCAGTCTCGCCGTCGGCGTGCGTGAGTGTGAACCTGGCCACGGGCGTGTCCTCGCCGCCACCGGGATAGCCCCAGCCGGCCACGTTGCCGAGAATGTGCAGGCGGCTGGCATTCAGATTGGCGACGGGCGCTTCGACCCGCTGCGGGAATTCCCTCGTGATGCCATTGCGGCCCTTCAGCACGACGAGGTTGTTGCCGTTGGCGCTTTTGCCGGGGTTAACAATGTCGAACGGCACGTCGCCGACTTTCACCACGCCGAATTTTTTGAAGTGCAGGCTCTCGCCGACGCTTTCGCGGCTGGCGTAGATGCCCTTGGTGCTGTCGGCGGTGAAGGCGGGACGCAGGTCGATGATTCGGAAGTGTCCCTCCTCGGAGGCGATGAAGCCGAGCAGGTCCCGCAGTCCCTCAGGGCCGAGCGCCTCGAATCCCTCCGGCATGAGCGAGCGGCCGGTCGAGCGGCGCGAGGCAATGTTCCTCTTCTGAATCTCGAGGTCGCCGGAGGCGTTGCGGAGCTTCACCGAATCGCGGTTCTCGCCGGATACCACGCCGTCATAAGCCTCGCCGTCCTTCGTCTCGATGCTGACGGCGACAAAGTTCTCCTCGACCAC
>CAZZAQ010000500.1:0-4334 GCA_964652165.1 uncultured Bifidobacterium sp. | reverse complement strand
GTTGCCCTGGGCTGGATTATTTGGCCCCGTTGGGGCATCTCAGAAACTGAGATGCGCCCCCCATCGCGACGTGGCGGTTTTTGCGTTTGACCGCCGTTGGTCAACGCGAGTAGGGTGCGCGCTCTTTGAGTTTAGAATGAATTTATGTTTGGCACGATTCGCAAACATCAAACCGGGCTGTGGATCATCATCATCGCCTTGATGAGCGTCAGCCTGCTGTACTTCTTTCTGCCCGGCGGCAGGGCGCCTGGAGGGGAGGACCGCTACACGGGGAGCTACGGCGCCATTGCCGGCAGGCCGGTGAAGCAGAAAGAGTGGTCAGAGACCTTGCGCGAGGTCCAACTGTCCCATTACGTCCGCAGTGGCAACTGGCCCGGCAACGAGGAAGCCTCGGGCCGCGCGCTCGAGAATGAAACCCTCCAACGACTGCTGCTCATTTACAAGATACGGGAACTGGAGATCCACCCGGGCGCCAAGGCGGTGGCCGCAATGATCCAGGAGCAGCTTGGCGATCATCTGCCGCATGCAAAGTTTGTGCAGGAACTCCTCGCGCCTCACGGCCTGACTGCGGCGGACTACGACCGGTTCCTTCGGCACGAAGTCGGCATCCGCCAACTCATCGCCGCCGCCAGCGTGAGCGCCAGATTCGTCGGCGCTCCCGAGGCCGAGGTGATCTACCGCAAGGAACACCAGGAGACGGAGGTGCAATTGGCGCAGTTCTGGGCCAGCAACTTCCTCGACAAGGTGATCATCACCAACGGCGCCATCGGTTCGTTCTACTCGAACCGCGTCTTCATGTACCGCGTGCCGGAGCGCACCATCGTCAATTACGTCGAGTTCCCTGCCACGAACTACTTCCCCGAGGCCGACAAAGAGCTGACCGCCGTGACCAACCTGGCGGAGATCGTCGACTCGAACTGGATTCGCCGGGACACCAACGACGTTCTCTTGAAGGACGACAAGGGCGTTCCATTGGCCGAGGCGGAAGGAAAGCAAAGAATACGCGATTTCATGCGGACAAACCAGGCGTTGCTCTCGGCCCGCCGGGTGGCCGCGCAGTTCGGCGGCGAGCTCATGGAGTTGAAACCCGATCCGAACAAGGCGGAGAACCTCGAGAAACTCGCCGCCGAGAAGAAATTCGCCGTCAAGGTCACCAAGCCCTTCGATGCGATCAGCGGCCTGGACGAGTTCGAGGCGCCCACCAATTCCGCCTCGCGCTTCGACGAGAACTTTCAAGCGATGTTTCGCAAGACTGCGCTGGCGCTCTCCAACGCCAGCCCCATCCAGTTCAGGCCGATCCCCGGCCCGCAGGCGGTGTACGTGATCGCCCTCAAGGGCAAGGTCGAGCCGAAAACGCCGCCGCTGGAGGAGATCTCCGAAAAGGTGACCAACGATTACAAGAACTTCACGGCCCAGGATATGGCCCGAAAAGCCGGCATGGCCTTCGGCACGAACGTCACCAACGGCCTGGCGCTCAAGAAGTCGTTCGAGGAAATCTGCAAGGCCGAGAACGTGAAGGTCGTGGACGTGCCGCCGTTTTCCGACGTCACCCAATCCCTGACGAACTTCGACGCCCGGATAAACGTTCGCCTGCTCCAAAACCTTTCCCGCGAAATGGAGATTGGCAAGGCCATGCAGTACGTGCCCTTCTCGCAAGAGGGGGGACTGGTGATCTACGTGAAAGGCCGCCCCAAGCTGGACGATGCCAGGGTGCAAGCCGCCCTGCCGGAGTTCATGGGCCAGCTTCGCATCTATCGCCAGAACGAGGCGTTTCAACAGTGGTTTCGCAAGCAGGCCGAGTTGACCAAGCTTTCAATGCCCTCCAGGCCCGAACCCACGCCGGGCGCCCCGAAGTGACCGCCGTCCACTTTCGGTTTGGCCATCGGACGCTGATTGGCATTCGAACCATCGCCCCGGGTGGAAACGCCGGGCCGGCCGACATAAACGAGAAGGACAAGGAGTGATCGAATCAGGAACTGCCCCGTTCACGTTCAGGGAAGGAAGCGGAAAAGAGGCTTCGCTCCCTCTCTGTTAGCTCCGTTTGCTCCTGTTCCATCTGGGGGCATTTGTCCGCTGCGGGCAGCCGGATTTCAACAGGAGGCAGCGGAGGGAACGGAGGCATTTTTCTGCCCCCATCTTTCTGCCCGTCCTTGCGGTTCATGGAAAGCGTCCTCGATTCCCAAATCGATCATCGGGGCCACGGCTTCGAGCGATTCAAAACGCTCTCGCTGAATCGATCCACTCCAGGATTTGCTTCACCGATTCGCCCGGCGCATCGAGCAGAACATTGTGCCCGGCGCGGCGCACGATTCGGCTGGCGCGAAATCCGGGGCAGTCGCGCTTCAGCCACGCCGCGACGTTCCACCACGGGACGAGCGGATCGATGGCGCCACTCAAGTGATACACCGGCAGCCGCGCCCGCCGGGCGACGGGCCTGAAGTCGGCCCCGGCAATCAATCGATAACGGCTCGTGACGGCTTTACGATCGGCCGGGAGGGTGCGGCGACGGACAAACTCTTCGATCTCCGCGGCCACCTCGGGCGCCGCGCAACACCGCCGGCTGGCCGACCGGCCGTAGAGCGAGCACAGCCGCTTGAGCAGCCACAAGGGAACAGCCCGGCTCGCGCCGTGGGCCGCGCGCACGCCCCAGGGCCACGGGTGCTTCACGAAACCGCCGACGAGGATCAAGCCTGCGACCTCAAGACCCGCCGCGCCTCCCAATGCCTCCCGCCGGCCGAGCAACTGCCAGGCGACTTGCGACGAGAAGGATTCGGCCAGCAACCACCCGCGCCCGATGCCCCGCTCCAGTAGCGCCGTTTCCAGAGCCGCGGCGTAATCGTCCAGAGTCCACTCGGGCCGGCGAGGATAAGTCGTCTCCACCAGGCGGGCACTGCCTGCAAGCGCCGCGCGAAATGGCCCGAGCAGCGTCCAGTCCCCGTGCAACCCCGGCAGGTGAATGAGCGTCGGCGCGGCCGCGGCGCCGTGGACGCGCAACTGAAGGGATTCGCTCATAATCATAGCGGGAAACCACCTGCACTGTCGGAGGACTCAGTCAGGGGAATGGGGACAAGGGAATGAGAAGCAGCAAGGAGACCATCCGTGCTTTGTCTGACGTGAGGTTCATTCGCGTTCCAAACATCAATTCCCTTGTCCTCATTCCCCTGTCACAATTCTTCCCTGACACTCGCCAACTCCATCGTCGAGAATCAACCGAGGCCGCAGTTCGCGGCCAGCGGTCACGGCTGCGCGAAGCTCCGGTTCGCCTCCTCAAGCGCCTCCTTCGATCCAATGTCGTACCAGCGGCCCGGCACAGGCCAGACGTAAACCGGTGTCCGCGGGTAGAGCCATTGCACCAGGCGGCCCGGCTGATCGGGGTTGTTGCCCTCGTCGATGTATTGCCGAATCATCGGCAGCGTCGCCCGCGGGTAATAATACAGCGCGATGCCTGTCACCGTGCTCGTTGGCTTCTTCGGTTTCTCCTCGAAGAACGTGATTTTTCCCGCGGTGTCAAAAGTGATGGCGTTGAACTTTTTGATGTCCTCGAGGTTGCCCACGTCGTAAACCGCGAGCACGGGCGCCTTCTTTTCGCGGCAGAACTTGCCAAATGCGGTCAACGGCTCGCTGAATAAATTATCGCCAGCCACAACCACGATGTCGTCATCCACCCGCTCGCGGGTGAGCACCAGGTGCAGATCGCCGATGGCGCCGAGCTTGTTCGTGTCGTCGGTCGAACCGTCGTTGACGATGGTGAAGTCCAGCGGAGTTTTCGTCGCCCGATACTGGTCGGCCCACGTCTGGAACTGCTCGGCGAACCTGGCATTGGTGACGAGGTAAACGCGATCGATGCCGCCCATCGGCGCGAGGTTGTCCAGCACGTAATCGACCATCGGCTTGCCGGCCACGGGCAGGAGCGGCTTGGCTTTCGTGAGCGTCAACGGATGCAGACGCATCGCGTAACCGGCGGCCAGAATGATGACTTTCATTGCGCAGCCGAGTTGGTAGTCCGAACCGGGCGCCAGGGCAAAACAAAATCTCCCGTACAAAAAGGCAAGTCCGGATACTTCACGCGTTACTCGCCGCGGTAGTCCCCTCTCATTAACACCCCGCTTTGTATCCGTTTAGCGTAGCTGCGACCGTGAGGTCGCGGGGCGGGGACATTGGGCGTCGGGCATTGGAATCGATTTCGTTCCCGTCTGAGCATCCAGCCCGCGACCTCACGGTCGCAGCTACGCTAAACACATACCCCGCTTTAGCGGAGTGTCGGGCCGGGGCGGGAGGAGAAACCGTTGAAACGGTTTCGACGGCCTCCGACGCGCATACACCCCGCTGAAGCG
>CAZZAQ010000499.1:0-4346 GCA_964652165.1 uncultured Bifidobacterium sp. | reverse complement strand
CGCGTCGAGGCCGCGGGCAACAAGCGCCGGCCCGGTCAGGCGGACCTGTTCCTGCGCGCGTTCGGCAAGCCGCCGCGCCAGCTCACCACCGAGTGCGAGCGCTCGTGCGAGCCGGCGATGGGCCAGGCCTTCCAGCTCATCAGCGGTCCGACCACGCAGGAATTCCTCGGCGAGCCGGACAACCGTCTCGGCGCGTTGCTTGGCTCCGGGAAAACCGACTCCGAAATTCTCGACGAACTGTTCTGGACTGTGTTGACCCGCGCGCCGGAGAAGGCCGAGTTGGAACGATTCAGCGCCTTGCTGGCCGCCGGGGACAATCGCGCCGCGCTCGAAGACATCCTGTGGGCGCTGCTCAACGCGAAGGAGTTCGTGCTGCGGAGGTGAGGCACGGATGTTCCACGTTCATCACGCCGCCTCGCTCGATCTGCCCGAGCTGGCGCCTTACCGCACGATGCGCCGGCCCCTCGACCATGTCGCCCGCCGCATCTTCATCGCCGAAGGCGTCAAGCTCGTCGAGCGGCTCCTGGAAAGCGACTTCGAGGTCGTCTCCGCGGTGATGCCCGGGCATTGGCTGCCCGAATTCGCATCGCGGCTCAAGGCGCGCCCGGAGAACATCCCCGTGTACGTCGTCCCGAAGCCCGAACTGGAGAAGCTTGTCGGTTTCTCCATGTTCCAGGGCGTGATGGCCGTGGGACGGTTCCCGGCGCCGCGCCCGTTGCCGCGGATTCTCGAAGGCAGTCCGCGGCCGTGGCTCGTCGTCGCTCTCGAAGCGCTGGCCAACGCGGAGAACCTCGGCGTCATCGTTCGCAACTGCGCTGCCTTCGGCGTCCACGCGCTCGTCGCCGGCGAGACCTGCTCGTCGCCCTTCATGCGCCGCAGCGTTCGCAACTCGATGGGCGCGATCTTCAAGCTGCCCGTCGTCGAGTCCCCAAGCCTGTTCGCCTCGCTGCACGAATTGCGCGGACTCGGCGTGAAATGCGTCGCCGCCCACGGCCCGGCCAACGGCCCCACGCTCGCGAATGCCGACTTGCGCGGCGACACATGCATCGTCCTCGGTAGCGAAGGCCACGGCCTGACGCCGACGATCCTCGGCGCTTGCGATGAAGCCGTCTCCATTCCGATGGCGAACGCGGTGGACTCGCTCAACGTCGGGAACGCCGCCGCGGTGTTCCTCTACGAAGCCGCGCGGCAACGCGGGCGCGTGTAGCCGCTGGGAGCGCCGGCATCCTGCCGGCGAGTTTCGATCAGCCGGAGGGCTCGACTCGCCGGCTGGAAGCCGGCGCTCCCGGCGCCTCACTTCGCTTCGAGCACCTGGCCGAACTTCCGAAAAAAATCGTCCATCATCTTTTTGGCCGCCGGCTCGATGAGCCGCGAGCCGAGCGCGGCGATCATTCCGCCCACTTGCGCGTCGGCTTCGCACTTCAGTTCCGTCGAGCCGGCTTTGTCGGCCAGTTGAATCTTCGCGACGCCTTTCACGAAGCCCGGCCCGCCCTTGCCTTCGATGACCAACGTGTAGGACTCCGGGGCCTTGAGATCCTTGAGCTGCACTTTGCCTATGTAGCTGCCCTTCAGCCCGGCCACGCCGATCTTGAGGTGCGCGTCGTAAGAATCCTCGCCGGTCTTCACCATCTTTTCGCAGCCGTCGATTACCCGCTGGAGCACCGCGGGGTCGGTGATGGCGGCGAAGGTTTTGTCGCGCGAGGCGGCCAGGGTGTAGGTGCCGGAAAGTTTCATCGGGGGATTGAAGGGTGGAGATGTTAAAGGGTCGATGCGTTAAAACGTTCAGACGTCAGACACGGATCACATGAGTGAAGATCGGCTCCGAGTCAATCCGTGTCGTCAGGGTTGGGGGCGCCGGGCGCACCCGGACACTGCAGCCCGCACATGTTTAGCGTAGCTGCGACCGTGAGGTCGCGGGACGGGGACGCAAAAGGTTGGGAAACGGCATCGCTTTCGCTCCCGCATGAGAATTCAGCCTGCGACCTCACGGTCGCAGCTACGTTAAGCGGAAACGACGGCCGGCGCTCCGACGGTGGCTGTGTCAAAGTTCACTTGATATAAGAAGTCATCGGCATTCGGACTTGCAATTCACCGCGAGCAGTTCCACGTTTCGCAAACGTGGCAACGATAATCCTGGGTGCCGCCCAGGCGGCATCCGTTCATCGGAGGCGAGTATGTTGGGAAGAACATGGATTGGGTTGGCGACGCTCTCGGCCCTCACCTTGGGGCTTCGGCCGGCGCACGCGCAGAGCACGTTCAAGAGCGGTTATTACGAAATCACTTCGGGCCAATACACGGAATGTTGCGGGTTTGCCGGGCTTCCGTTCAGTTATGAACTGCCCGACGAAAGACAGGGGTTTGTCGAACTGATCGTTGATCCCGGCGGCAGCACGGCCCGGCTGACGTTTCTCGGTCCGGACTTGCAGACGGTCTTCACCAGTTATCCGTGGATCGCCGGTAGGACATTCGCATTCAGCTTCAACAACGGGATCGTCTTTTCCAATTACATCCAGTTCGGCGACGGGCCTCCCGCGCCGTCGCCCGGGTTGGCCGACTGGAACTACGCCGTGCGCGATCTTTCGGGAGGCCTGGGCATTAGTGGCATCGCGGTCACGCCGATGTTTGGCGCGGACGTGCCCAACCGATTCGAGCACATCAACGTGATCGCCACGCTGGTCCCCAATCCAACGGTGATCGACCGCATCGAGCGGGACGGCGGCTCGATGCTCTTTCACTTCACGGGCCAGCCGCTCTACGATTACACCGTCGAGTATTCCGATTCGTTGACGACGCCAAACTGGCAGACGCATTCCAGCTATCGCGCCAAACTTGGGCCCATCGACGTCGTGGTGACCAACTCCCTCAGCGCGGCTCAGATGCGCTATTTCCGCATCAGCACCGAACCGTGCAATTGCCGGTAGACAGTACTTACATCGCACGTCAAAGAGGCGACACGAGTTTGGTGCTGCGCTTTGAGTCTTTGCGCCTTTCCGTTGTTATCGTGTGCAGGTCCAACGCAGAGACGCAAAGACGCAGAGGCGCAGAGCAAATTGGTTTGGTGTGGCGAATCCGCGGCGTTGGCACACTCGGTGAGAAGTCGGCCGGTGGCGGCAGCGACACGGACGGCGCCTGCCCCATGGTACTGCGGGCTTGAGTTTTGGCGTTCCAAAGCGTAGAACGCTCATCGATATGAGTTGGTTCTCGCATGATCGGTAAGCTCACATCGCTAGCAGAGGGCCCGAAACGCAACGTGAACGTTGCGATCTCGCCGAGCGAGGTGTATTCGGAGATTTCCTCACCCGCTGGCAGATACTCTCCAAAGCAAATTGATCATTACGAGATCGCTGGCGCAGATGAGGCAGAGGGGTTGTTGACGCTTGAGTTCGTCCTGGTTGATCGGCAGAGAGTCCGCTTTTACTCCACATACTCACGGGGTGACATGATGCTGTTGCTTGATCAGCTCGACGGCACGATTGGTGAGCGGCCCAGAAAAAGTTTGAACCATGATGCCTAACGCCCGCTTGTCCATCAGACTGCGCACTTGCCATGGCTGAACTTCAAACGAAAACCCACGGGCCGGAGGGAGGCGCCTCTCATCATCTCCCGTTCGCGGAGCTGGAAGCGCGCCTGAGCGCACTGCTCGCCGCCCCCCGAGATGCTGGGCGACTGGCCCTCATCGTATGCCGCACTGCCGAGGGCGTCCGGGAGACGCCCGAGCGGGTGCACCTGACGACGGAGGAGGGATTGCCCGGCGACAGTTGGGGCCGGCGCATGCCGCGCAAGCCCGAGGCGCAGCTTGCCGTCATGCGCCGCGACGTGGCCGAACTGATTGCCAACGGCCAGCCGCTCACTACTTTCGGGGACAACCTTTTCGTCGATCTCGACATCTCGGCTGCCAATCTCCCTGTGGGCACGCGGTTGCGGGTGGGCGGGGCCATCGTCGAGGTGACACCGCTGCCGCACAACGGCTGCGGCAAGTTCCAGGGGCGCTTCGGTTCGGACGCGCTTTCATTCGTCAACGCGCAGCCAACGCGGGACCAGAACCTGCGGGGCGTCTATTGGATGGTGGTTGAGCCGGGCGAGGCGGCCGTGGGAGCGCCGATTCAGGTTCTGGCGAGAGGGGAAGTGAGGAGTGGAGCGTGATGCGTGATGCGTGATGCGTGATTTGGAGGGTGACTCCTCTTGCTTCACGCACCACGCATCACGCGCCACGCTTTGAAGAGCACGGCGACTTGGCCACTCCTCCCCAAACAATCCACTATTCGGGACCCTACGGCGCCGGTTGCGGCGGTCGGCTGGCGCGCTCGCGCATCTTCACCAGATCCTTGTAGGCTTCCTTGAAAGCG
>CAZZAQ010000498.1:0-4348 GCA_964652165.1 uncultured Bifidobacterium sp. | reverse complement strand
GCGGGTTGAGCTTTTCCGCGCGATACGCATGGAACTTCAAACTGCCTCCCCGCCGACGAAGTCAGCCCGCGACCTCACGGTCGCAGCTACGGGCCGCGACGACCGCGACGCTCCCCTCTTCGGCGACGACTTCCTCGACACGCTCGAATACCTCCACATCATCGCCCGCAAAATACTCTCCGGCCAGATGAAGGCCGAGCGCCGCAGCCGCCAGAAAGGCGTGAGCGTCGAATTCGCCGACCACCGGCCCTACTCGCCCGGCGACGATTTCCGGTTCATCGACTGGAACGTCTTCTTTCGCACCGACCATCTTTTCCTCAAACTCTTCGAGGAAGAGGAAGATCTTTACATCTACCTGCTGCTCGACTGCTCCGGCTCCATCGACTTCGGCAAGCCCTACAAGTTCCACTACCTCCGGCGCCTCGCCGCGGCCATCGGCTACCTTGGCCTGGCCAGCCTCGATCGCATCTTCGTCATCCCGTTCCACCAATCCCTCCCGCGCAGCGCCGCCCAGCAGCTCGCCGCGCGTGGCAAGGGCAAGGTCTTTCGTCTCCTTCACTTCCTCGAAGGGCTTAAATGTGCCGGCCCGACGGATCTGGCCAACTGCATGAAAACCTTTGCCGGCAGCCGGCGCAAACGCGGCCTGGCAGTCGTGCTCTCCGATTTCTACGACCCAGCGGCCATCAGCGGCCTTAATGCGCTGCGCTACCAGAAGTTCGAGGTCTTCGCCATCCACTGCGTCTCCCCGCAAGAAGCCCGGCCGGCGCTGCTCGGCGACCTGCGGCTGCACGACGCGGAGACAGGCCGGTTCCGCGAAGTCACGCTGACGGAGGGATTGCTGCGCCGCTACCGTCAAACGTTCGCCGACTGGTGTACGAGCCTGGAACAATTCTGCCGGAAGAGCGAAATCGGCTACGTCCGCTGCCGCACGGACGTGCCGTTTCAGGATACAATCATTCACATGTTGAGACGTGAGAAGTTCCTCCAATAACGTAGCCGCGACCGTGAGGTCGCGGGCTGACTTGCTTCACGAACCGCGCGTGGAAGCTCAGAAGGTTTATGGGCGCCCAAGAAGTTCAGCCCGCGACCTTACGGTCGCAGCTACGCACACACGATGACCTTCGCCCAACCCTTGTTCCTGCTGGGCTTCGCGCTTTTCGCGCCGGTCATCTTGCTCTATCTCCTGAAGCAGCGCCGCCGTCGCGTCGAAGTTTCCACGCTGATGTTCTGGGACAAAATCCTCCGCGACGAACAAACCGTCACTTCGCTCACCCGGCTCAAGAAGCTCCTCTCGCTGTTGCTGCAACTTCTCTTCATCGCGCTGCTCACGCTCGCTGCGTCCCGCCCTTCGCTGTCCGGCAAACTGACCGGCGCCCGGCGCATTGTGCTGCTCATGGACAACTCCGCGTCGATGCTCGTCCAGGAAGGCGTAGCTGCGACCGTGAGGTCGCGTGCGGGCATTCCTCCTCAACGGACGGCCCGCGACCTCACGGTCGCGGCTACGGGCAAAACGCGCTTCGACCAGGCTCGCGACAAAGCGCGCGGCGTCGTGCGCGGCATGTCTATCGGCGATTCGCTCATGCTCGTGGCCGTCGCCGCCGAAGCGGACATCCTCCACCCGTTTACCGACAGCAAGAAGGATCTCCAGGAAGCCATCGAGAAACTCCAGCCCACGCACGGGGGCACGGATTTCAAGAAAGCGCTCGCTCTGGTTGAACAACTCCCGGCCGACGAGCGCGAGACCCACGTTTACCTCGTCACCGACGGCGCGTTCGACCCGGTCGAGATCCACCCGCCGGCCCGGAGCCGTTTCGCCTACCTGCGCGTCGGGGCCAAGGCCGACAATGTCGGCATCAGCACCTTCAGCGTCCGGCCGTTGCCCAGTTCCCCGCGCGATTTCCAGGTTCACCTCGAAATCACCAACGACTCGGGGCAGGACCGCCGCGTGCCCGTCGAATTGCGCATCGGCGGCCGGCTCGCGGACGCCTTCGAATTCAACGTGCCTGCCGGCAAGAGCCTCACCCGCACGCTGCGCCAGTTCAGCGCCGAAGGCGGCGAGATCGAGGCCTTTGCGGACGTTCAGGACAACTTTCCCCTCGATAACCACGCTTACGCGACGCTGCCGCGCCCGCGCCCGATACGCGTCCGACTCGTCACGCCCGAGAACCTCTTCCTCCAGAGCGCCCTGGCCACGGACGAAGACGTTGAGCTGGAAATCGTGAAGCCCGATAAGTTCACCGCGTCCAGCGCCCACGCCGTGACAGTTTTCAGCGGCTGGCGACCACCGGCCAACCCGCCGGGCAATTCCATCTTCATCGGCGACTGGCCCGACGACCTCGGCCTGAAGAAGCGCGGCGAATTGAGCAAGCCGCTCTTCACCGAATGGCAGCGCGACCACCCGATAAACCGCCATCTGGCCTTGCAAAACGTCACCATCGAAAAAGCCGTCGGCGTCGAGCCAAACCCCGCGTGGCAGAGGCTGGCCTCCTCCTTCAACGAGCCGCTCGTCCTCCTGCGCGAAGCGCCGGATCGAAACGCGCTCGTCCTCACGTTCGACACCAGCACGACCGACCTGCCGCTGCGCATCGCCTTTCCCATCCTCGTCGCAAACGCCATCCGCCACCTCGCCGGCGCTGAATCGGGCGAGCGGTGGGTCAATCCGCCAATGGGCACGCTCCTGACCTGCGCCGAAGTGACGAAGCTCGCCGCGGGGTCCTCCGCCGAAACGAATACGATCCTGCGCGCCGTTCTCGCTCCGGACGGCGCGCGCGTCCCGCTCGACACCGCCGGCGCGCTGGTGCCGGTTTCCCGCGCCGGCTTTTACAGGGCCGAAACTTCGAACGGCGAGACCAACGCCCTGTTCGCCGCCAACCTTTCCAGCCCGCGCGAATGTCGCATCCAGCCCTGCGAGACCCTGCCGCTGCGCGCCAGCCAGCCGATCGCCGAAATCAAAGAAGGCTTCCGCCTCGGCTTCGAGCCGTGGATGCTCCTGGCGCTCCTGGCCGCCGTCCTCTCGGTCACGGAATGGGTGCTGTTCCATCGGAGGATCATTGAATGAGTCGATTCTCCTTCGAGCATCCCTTCTTCCTCCTGCTCCTGCTCGCACTGCCGGTGCTGCTTGCGGTGCTCCGCTTCACGCTTGTGGATTCGCCGCGCGCACAACTCGCGCTCTCGGCGGCGACGCGGTGCGTGATTCTTCTGCTGCTCGCCCTCGCGCTCGGCAGTCTCCTGTGGGTTTCCCGGAGCGAGAAACTTTCCGTTCTCCTCCTCGGCGACGTTTCGGATTCGGTGGCCGAGTCCGCCACCACCCAACTGTCCAACCAGTGGAGCCGGCTTGCCGCGACACTCCCATCCCAGGCCCGGGCCGGCTTCAATGCCTTCGCCGCCACGAACCACTCACTCGCTCCGCTCTCCGCCACACCAAAGCTTCAACAACCCATCTCCCGCCCCACGCCTGCCGGCGAGACCGCCGTCGAGCGCGCCTTGCTCACGGCCTCGCAATCGCTCCCGGCGGACACCCTCAATCGCATCCTGCTCCTGAGCGATGGCAACGAAACGGCCGGCAACGGCATCGCCGCCGCCCGGCGCGCAGCGGCGCACGGCTTGAAAGTTTTCACCGCGCCCTACGCCACCGACACCAAGGAAGAAGTCCTCCTCGAAGACCTCGTCGTCCCAAGCGAGGTGAAGAAGGGCGCGAGCTTCGCCGTGTCGGCCATCGCCCATGCGACCACGCCGACCAAGGCCCAGTTCACCCTCTATCGTGACGGATTCAAGATTCAGGAGAAGGAGATCGACCTCAAGTCCGGCGCCAACACGCTGACCTTCCAGGAATCCAAAGCCAGGGAGGGCCTCGTCAAATACGAGCTTCGCGCCAGGGCCGACCGCGACTTCTTCGCCGACAACAACGTCGCCTCGGGCCTGGTCAGCGTCTCCGGCGAGCCGAAGGTGCTGCTCCTCGAGAAGAACGAGCGCGACGGGCGTTTCCTGGCTCGCGCGCTGGAAGCCGAAAACATTCGCGTCGAAGTGCGCGAAGGCAAGGGCATGCCGGGCAGCCTCGAAGAACTCGCCGCCTACGACGCAGTGCTGTTCTCCGACGTGCCGGCCACGGACGTGAACGTGCGCCAGATGAGCCTGCTCCGCTCCTACGTCGAGGATCTCGGCGGCGGTTTCGTGATGTTGGGCGGCCAGGATTCCTTCGGCCTCGGCGGCTATTACCGAACCGCCATCGAGGACGCGCTCCCGGTGCGCATGCGCTCCGAGAAGAAAAAGGACACTCCCGGCCTGGCCATGATGCTGGTCATCGACAAATCCGGAAGCATGAGTGGGGATAAAATCCAGCTCGCCAAGG
>CAZZAQ010000497.1:0-4349 GCA_964652165.1 uncultured Bifidobacterium sp. | reverse complement strand
TCGTGCGCGGTCACGTCCACGCCGTCCCCGTAAATCCAGACGCTATCGCCCCCACCGTAGCCGCCCGCGGGCCGGGCGCCGCCGCGCAGGCGCACGACCACACAATCGAACTCGTCGTCGTCGAAGCCCAGCTTCCGGGCTTCGGCGCGCGCGTGCGAATGTTCGAGGCCGAGACCGTCGATGGTGCCGCCGTTGGAAGTGTCCTTCTGGATGTACCAGGCTTCGTTGTGAGGAAGCTTGATGGGCGGCGTGACAGTGGTCAGCAGCGTCAGCTTGCCGTAGCTGGCCTTGGCGTAATGGTCGCCCACGTCGCGCATGAGTTGGTAGAGCACGGACTCGCTGGACGGTGTGTCGTTCTGATCCGCGAAGGTCATCGGAATGACCAGCACCTTGACGTTGCCAATGGAAGGCGTGGGCGCGGCGGGCAGGATGCCGGTGAATGCGCTCGGTCCGCCCGTGCCGCCCTCGGCCTGGATCAGCGTCTCCCTGTAAACGATTGCATGCGCCCCGTTGCACAGGTAAATAATTTCGCCGAACGCCTCGATGGCCGGCGTCTCCTCGGTGATGGCCTGGCTGGTTGTGGTGTCGTCGGGCAGGGAAGTGTTTCCCGAGACGGGGCAAACGGCGACGGCAGGCTTGGCCGGATCGGGCAATTCGCCGACATCGAGCTGGCGAATCGGGTCTTCATGGACTGCGAACTCGCGGTCAATCGCGATGCCGTTGAGCGACGCGCCTGCAAGCCACTTCACCGACTCCGTGCGCCGCCCGTAGACGTAGGCCTGATAGGTCTCGCCGGCGGCAAACTCGGCGATGCGCACCGTCGGCGCCGGCGAGGCATTGTCCGCCCCGACCCCTTGATACACTCTCAGTGCCGCGCGGCCACTCACGCGCTCCTCAAGTAATCCGACGACTTCCGCGGGGAGTTGCTGCCGCACCACTATTGGCAACGCTTCCTCCAGGGCGCGTCGCGGATTGTCCTTGATGAGTTGCTTGAGCGCGGGCCGCCGCGCTTGCGCCAGCCCGACACCTTCGGCCGTCATCGCGGCGCGGCCGGCGGGTGAAGCGTTCACGTAAGTGGCGCTCCAATGGCGGAAGGCAGCGAGCGGCTCGGTCGCCGGCGCGGTCGGTGGGGAAGACCCTTGATTCCGCGCCTGCAAATCTGCTCCGGGCCTTTCAGCCACGGCGCCGGTCGCTGGACGGTCCGCACGGGTCGTCTGGCGGTGAGCATAAGTCGAATGGGGGCTTGCCGGAGTGGAAGGGGGTTGCGTGCGAAGCCAGAATATCAGGCCCGCAACAAACGCCAGGCCGACGCCAAGACACAGCAACAGCTTTCGCATCATGAGCACGTAAAGGTAGTAAGCGGTTCACAAATTCTCTCACACCCGCGAGCTTCCGTCCATAGGCCAGGCGCGAAGGGGTCGGTGCCCGGGCGCATCTTGGAAATAGCTCCAGGGTCGATGTCGCGCCGAAAAGGTAGGGCAGGCGTCCCGCCTGCCCTGCCGCGCCGAAAGGCGCGGCATTCGCAGCACCGAGGCCTCGCTTCGCTCGGCCGGGCAGGCGAGACGCCTGCCCTACGTTGCGGTTCCCGCAACCCGCCGATTCCGTGTTGACCGGCCGCCCTGCCCGCGTAGTCTGTCTGGCATCGTCACAAACCGAGTCCAATCTATGAACACCCACTCCACTCCGCCGGCCGGCGACGCGCAGTCCCGCCGCGTATTCCTCAAAACCACCGCCGCCGCCGCCGCCGCGGTCGCCGCGACGGGCATTGTGAGGACGCCCGTTTACGGCCAGAGCCAGGCGCCCTCCCCCGGCCGCGTCATCGGCGCCAACGACCGCATCGCCGTCGCCTACGTCGGCGTCGGCAATCAGGGTTTCGGGGCTCACGTCACCTTCCAGAAACAACACGCCCAGGAGAACAACATCGTTCAAGCGGCGGTTTGTGACGTGTGGGACAAACGTCTCGAGAGGGCGAAGAATTTCATCGGCCTGACGGATGCCGACTGTTTCAAGGACCATCGAAAAGTTCTCGAACGAAAAGACATCGACGCGGTGGTGGTCTCGACCGTGGACAACTGGCACGCGCAGGTGGCCATCGACGCGATGGAAGCCGGCAAACACGTTTACGGGGAGAAGCCGCTGGGGCGCTACCTGAAGGAGGGCTTCGCCATCGCCGACACCATCAAGCGCACCGGGAGGATCTTCCAACTCGGCTCGCAGTTTTGCGCGGACCCGATGTTCCACAAGTCCGCGCAGTGGATTCGCGAGGGCAAGCTCGGCCCGCTGGTGTGGGCGCAAGCCTCGTATTGCCGGAACAACAAGAATAACAGCGAGTGGACTTATCCGGTGGATTCGGACCTCAAGGAAAGCAATTGCGATTGGTACCGCTGGCTGGGCAAGGCGCCGAAAATCCCCTTCAACCCGGAGCACTATTTCTCCTGGCACAAGTTTTACGCCTACAACTCGGGCATCCTCGGGAATCTGCTGCCGCACCGGTTCCTGCCGCTGATGCTGGCGACGGGCAACCCGGAGTTCCCGCGCCGGGTCGCCTGCACGGGCACGCGCAAGGTGTCCACCGACCGCGAAATCACCGACACGACCCACCTGCTGGCGGAGTTCCCAAGCGGTTTGACGTTCTGCGTGGCCGGCAGCACCGTGAACGAGCAGGGTTTGCCGGACATGATCCGCGGCCGCAAAGCCTCGCTCAACTTCTCCCCCACCGCCAACAAAGTCGAACTGAAGCCCGAAGCGCTCTTCAGCGAAGAAATCGACGCGGAAACGTTCGCCGACCCGCTGCCCATCGCGAGCGTGCCGCGGCTGGAGAAGAATTGGTTCGACTGCATCCGCTCCGGCAAGACGCCGCTGGCGAACATCGACCTGGCGCTGAAGGCGCACGTCGTGCTGAGTCTTGCCGAAATGAGCGAGCGAACCGGCTTCATGCTCTTTTTTGACGAGGCGACGCGGCAGGTCAAAACGGGGGACGGCAAGGTGATCCCGGCGATCACCTACGAGAGCAATGTGCCGATCTCCAGTTGAGGGGCGGCAATGGTGGTAGGAGCTGGATTCGAACCAGCGAAGGTGTAAACCAGCAGATTTACAGTCTGCCCCCGTTGGCCACTTGGGTATCCTACCATCCGGTCTGTGTTTGCCGCCCGCGAGGGGGCGCGATTAAGCCAAACGCCAACCGGGTTGTCAACCGGCTGACGGTATGTGTTAACTGTAGCTGCGACCGTGAGGTCGCGGGAGGGGACCCGGAAAGATGGGCAGCGGCTTCGTTTTCGTTGCCGCTGGAGAATTCGGCCTGCGACCTCACGGTCGCAGCTACATGAAACAGATACGGCTGACGCCGGCCGACACTACTTCGATCCGTCCTGTCGGGCCTTCAACCACTTCAACGCCTCCTTGCGCACCGGGATCCTCTTGAATCGCTGCGTGAGCTGCGTCAGCGAATCCTCGACCGCGAGCCGTTCCAGGCTCGAGGCGCCGACGAAGCCGACACAGTCGGTGCGCGCGTTCACGTAGGCCGCGTCATCCGGAGTGGCAATCGGCCCGCCGTGCGAGAGGAAGAGGATGTCCTTCCGCACCGCCTTCGCGCCGTCGATGATTGACTGGCAGCGGCGGACGGTTTCGTCCATCGACACCACGGCCTTGGTCACGCCGATGCTGCCGCCGATGGTCGTGCCGACGTGCGCGATGATGGCGTCCGCGCCTGCTTCGGCCATCGCGCGCGCCTCCTCCGGCTTGGCGACGTAGACAATGGAGAACAGGTCCATCTTCCGAGCCAATCGCACCATTTCAAATTCATGCTTCACGCTCATGCCGGTTTCCTCGAGCACCTGGCGGAACTGGCCGTCCACGATGCAGTGGGTGGGGAAATTGTTCACGCCGCTGAAGCCCATGGCCTTGACCTGGAGCAGCCAATGCCACATGCGCCGGCGCGGGTCGCTGGCGTGAACGCCGCAGATGACGGGGATTTCCTCGACCACCGGCAGCACTTCGTGCTCGCCGATCTCCATGGCGATGGCGTTGGCGTCGCCGTAGGCCATGAGGCCGCAGGTCGAGCCGCGTCCGGCCATGCGGAAGCGGCCGGAGTTGTAGATGATGATCAGGTCGGCGCCGCCCTTCTCAATGAACTTGGCGCTGATGCCGGCGCCGGCGCCGGCGGCGATGATGGGCCGCCCTTTCTTGAGTTGGGCGCGCAAACGCTCGACGACTTCCTCGCGGGTGTAGGGATTTCCTTTTCCGGTCCAGGGGTTGGGCATGGCTTGGGTTGGTTAGAACGGTTGCCAAAAGTCAATTCCGAAATGGTGGGCGGCGCCCTGCCGGGCGCCGCGGCAAACCGGCAGGTTTGC
>CAZZAQ010000496.1:0-4349 GCA_964652165.1 uncultured Bifidobacterium sp. | reverse complement strand
CCGCCTTGTCCCGGCGATAATCCTTGATCGAACTGCGCAAGCCAGGCTGCATCACTCCATGACAGACTGATAGGAAATCGCTTTTTTGACGCTGCGCGGTTCAGGACGGGTGAGGGCGGTGAGGAGCAGCGGGCAATGAGCGGGCCTAAGGCAACGCCGCCCGGTAGAAGCGCTGGAGGAAGCTGGGCGCGTCGGGATCGTTGAACTGGAACGTCCCGTCGGCTCCCGCCGTCACGCTGCCAATGGCTGTGAAGGGTGCGCGCAAGTCCGCCGTGGCCTGGATGGTGTGGCTGCGATTAGGCACACCGCTGGCCTCCAAGCGGACGGTCCCTTCGGCCAGTCTCGTGATCGAGAGGATGCGCAACTGCGGTGTCGCCACGGCGAGATCATCGATGAGATATATGCCGGTCGTGGAATCTCCACCGCCGGACACCAATTGGATGCGCATCGTCACCGCGCCCGGCTGGTTTACCACTATTGGTATATTCCGCACCGAGAAGGTAGAGGCTGCGGCGCTGCCGGCCCAACCGGCGCTATTGCCTGTCACGACGAAATGGTTGTCGGGGCCGTTGCCGCCGCCATCCAAGAACCGTACCGTCACGCGCATCTCACCGCCGCTGATGCTGTACATCTCGTGCCAGTGCAAGCTGACGGTGTCGCCGAAGCCAGCCAGGCCGACGAGGGAGAGGTCGGAATACCATTCGCCGTAGGGCCCGGCGCTGGGTTTGTTCACGGCCAGCGAGTGCGTGGGGCTCACCGAGTTTGCCGTGGACGGCTGAAGGATGCTCCCGTCAGCGCCGCCGCGGTTCCAAAAGTCGGGCGTGCCAGTCGGCAGGTTCAGGTCCATGCCGGATTCGAAGGTTGGATTGTGCCAGGTATTGCCGGGAGTGACATCCGCTCGCAGCGAAGCCGAAACGAAAAACAGAGCGATGGCAATGGGGAATAGTTTGGTTTTCACAGGTTTGTTTGGTCTGGTTACTGAACTGATAGGAAATTGCTTTTTTGACGCTGCGCGGTTCAGAGAGAATTGCTTTTGCGTCGGGTACGTTTTCGGCGATTACGCGCATTCGTCGGCGCGCGTCAAGCCCATTGTTCGCCTTTTTTGGCTGGGAGGGCAAGGGCCTACCCGTTGGACCGGTCCGGGGGTTGCCCGGCGCATGGTGGCCTGTAAAGGGGTCACCCATTAGCGTGAGGGGTCTAAAAATCGACACTAGCGGCGATTCCGATGCTGGATGCAGTGCGCAAGCCCGGTCACGACTTGATGTCGCGCACTTGAAACGCCGCCGCGCCGATGATGAACACCGTCAGCGCCACGCCCAGGAGGATGCACTGCGATTCGCCGAGCCGCCCTGCCCCGCCTTGTCCCGGCGATAATCCTTGATCGAACTGCGCAAGCCGTAGGCGACCCGCGTCATCGCGCTCCAATGGCCGATGCCTTGTAGTGCGCGGCAATCTCGCCGAGAGTGAGCGCGCGCGGGTAGAGGGCGACTTCGTCGAGCTTGCCCTCGAAGTTGAACAGCCCATCGTTGCGTCCGCCGATGAAGACGGTTTGGTCGCCCGGAGGCACAGTGTGGGCGAACGCGCCAGCGATCTCCGGCTCGGGGCGGCCATCGAGGTGCACGCGCACGTTCGCGCCTTCCCGCACGAGCACCACGTGATGCCATGCGCGCAATGCAAGCGCGGTGCGTCCGACCAGGAGTTCGTCGCGCTCGTTGCCGTTGAAAAGAATCAACTTGCCCGGGAGGTCCGCGCGGAACGCGCCGCCGATGCCGAGGTGCTCGCCGCGCGCAGCCTTGTCGCCGTCGGACCCGCGCGAGAAGGCGTAGCCCGTCACGGCGCGGGCGTCCGTGGGGAGGCTGTTCCAGAGCCACAATTCGACGGAATAGCTGTCGCCGAGCGGCACGCGCGCGCGCATGCGGCCGCCGGCGAAGTGGGCGGAGCGATTGATTTGCGGGCCGGAAAAGGCGTTCGGCGCCGGCGGCGCCGGCGGCTGATAGCCGACGCGGCCGTCCGCGCCGGGCAAGTATAGCGCGATGCCCTCTTCGAACGCGCCATCGTACATTCCACGTGCGGAATCGTGCGCCGTGGGCGTGGCCATTTCCTCGAAACGCCAATACGCATGCGGCCTGGCGTCGAGCACCGCGCGGGCGTAGGGGCCGTGTTGTTCGGCGGGCGCCCGACGCGGATGGCCTGCGACCTCTTCGAGCAGCGACAACAGCGTCTCGACGATGCGCGGCTCGGCCTGCGTTTCGAGACCGGCGGTCCGCGCCGGCCAAGTGGTATAGCCGCCGAGGGCGTGCTGCTCGGGCGGCGGGATGTAACCCTCGGCGCCGTTGGCCAGCTCGATGTTGAACGTGCCGGCGAGCGGGCTCTGGCGTTTGAGCTTCAGGCCGGTGAGGGCAAAGACTTCGTTCGGCAGCGCGGTGATGCCGAGCTCGCCGATGCGCAGCGCCTGAAGCTTCAGTTCCGTCCGCGGGCGCTCATGCAGGTAAATGGCTTCCAGCGCGTAAATCTCCGGCTGCGACTGCGGCAATTTCTCCCCGAGCTTCGCGGCAGTTTCGCGCGCCCACGCGAGGCGCTTCTCGTCCGGCACACGGTAGCTGAGCTTGAGCGTCCGCTCCGCCATCTTCAGGGGGGCGGACTCGCGCCACTGCATCCCGCGCACCATCCCGGCGACGCGTTGCGCCATTTCCCTGGCGTAAGCGTCGTAGCCGATTTCGCGGCGGGGCGCGCCATAATCCATCCACATCAGGTCCCCGCTGGTCCCTTGCGACAGGATGCCGACGAACGCGTCGTCCGCGCCGAGCAGTGCCGCGACGTGATGGGCGAAGCGGCCGTAGTAGTCCGAGGAAAGCAGCGGCGAGCCATAGTAGTGCTGCGAGTAATTGGCCAGGAGCGCCAGCGGGCGGCCATCGGCGCGCTGGACGGCGAGCACCGAGAGTTGCGGGTCCACCGGCCCGCTCGGCCCGAGGGCATCGGCGCTTTCGTGGCCGGGATGCATGTGGGCGCGGACGTTGCGCTGGCCGAATGGGTCAGTCAGCATCCGATCGGGCCGGCGAATCCAGCGGCGGTTGAACGTGTGCTCCCAGTCATCGACCTGCGCCCAGCCGACGCGCGCGGGCGCGAGCCGTTGGACTGCGCCGACGATCGCTGCGCGGATGCGGCCCGGCAGGAACGCAATGTAGCGAGGATCCTCGCGGCTGCCCAGGCATCCCATCGCCGACGGCGCGGAGTGCGTGTGGGTGGCCGAGACGAGCATGCGGTCCGTAGGGATGCCGGTCGCCCTGCTGGCCTCCGCCTTCGCGCGGTCGATGAGGTCGCGTGGAATCATGCAGGTGTCCACGACGCACAGCACGAGGCGCGTCTGGCCGTCGTCAAGCGCCAGCGCCTTGGCGAACAACGGGTCGGCGACTCGATCCGCCGAGCGCTCGGTGAACATGGCGTTCACGCGGACCGGGAAATTTGTCGGCGAAATATCCACCGCGTAAGCGCCCGATCGAAACTCAGCGAAAACGGCGGCCGGCAGCGACAGCAGGCAAACGGCGATGAATCGCAAAACCGGGTGCATGACGCAAGCAACTCAGTGAAAGGGTCGTTTCAACTGCTCTGTCCAGGTTGAAACTTGATAAAGACGACTTCTCAGCGCGGGCCTGACTTTCGCCGCCAGGCCGAAGTCAATCTGCCAGACCTCACCGCGCCTTGCGTTTGGCATATTCGGCTTCCCGTCGATCCAATGCCCGTGCGCCCTCCGCGGCGATAGCCATCAACTCGCCGTCGTTCAACCGGTCGTCCACATGGTTTTGCAACCATCGGGCGAGAGCCAGTTTCTTGCGCGGAGGCAACTTGCTCACCGCTCGCTTGATTTCCGCCACGGTGCTCATGGGCGCAGAGTAATCGGATTGGCGCCTGCCTGCAAGTCCACCGAGCCCATCGCCGTCAGATGCCAGTGGAATGTCAGGCGGCGCTGTCATGCTCATTTCTACTCCGGTTCGGACGTTGCCTGCTTGTTGCGCTTCCACACGGACAGTGTCCGTCCTTCACCTGGCTTGCTGGTGAAATCCGTGGGTCGCTCGGCGCCCGGTTTGCCGAAACATGACCTGAAAGTGTCTCCCTCCACCTCGTATATTCCAAGCTGCTTTTTGCCTTTGGTGAATCCGTCGGTCATCTGGTAGTCAATGGTCTTGGGCTTCTTCGACGGGTCGATGGTAATCCTGGCCTTGAAGAAGAGCTGTCCTGCACTCGTCGTCGTAGTCTCATCTCCTTTGCAGATCCGTTTCATCTGCTTGAGCATTGGGTCGGGCATAGGCTGGCCGTCCGCGGAACCGGACATCATTGACCACTCGCCCTGC
>CAZZAQ010000495.1:3638-4354 GCA_964652165.1 uncultured Bifidobacterium sp. | reverse complement strand
CCGGAGTACGGGGCGCCGTCAACCAAGTGCGATTACTGGCTGCCTGTGCGCCCCTCGACCGACGCGGCGCTCTGGCTCGGCGTCACACGCGTGATGATGGACAATAAGTGGTACGACGAAAAGTTCGTGAAGGCGTTCACCGACTTCCCGCTCCTGGTGCGCACCGACAACCTCAAGCGCCTGCGCGCCGGCGAGGTGTTTCCGAACTACGCCAGCACGCTGCCAGCCGATGGCCCGTCGAAGAAAGTCCAGGGCATCACCGACGAGCAGCACAAAAAGCTGGGTGATTACGTCGTGTGGGATGCGAAGACGAGTTCGCCGAAGGCGCTCACGCGCGACATGGTCGGCGAGACGCTGACCAGGAGCGGCATCGATCCGCAGCTTGATTTCAAGGGCACGGTGAAGCTGGCCGACGGGAAAGAAATCGAGGTCGCGACCGCGTGGAACCTGTATCAGGTTCACCTCAACGACTATGACGTGGACAGCGTGAGCGAAATCACGTCCGCGCCGAAGGAACTGATCCAGCAACTGGCCAAAGACATCGCGACCATCAAGCCGGTGTCCATCAACCAAGGCGAGGGCATCAATCATTGGTTCCATGCGACGGAGGCGAATCGCGCGGCCTATCTTCCGGTGATGCTTACGGGCAACATCGGGCAGAAGGGCGCGGGTTGTCACGGCTGGGCGGGCAACTACAAGGCCGCGCTGTTTCAGGG
>CAZZAQ010000495.1:0-3628 GCA_964652165.1 uncultured Bifidobacterium sp. | reverse complement strand
ATCTGACCGGGCCGGGCTTCAAGGGCTGGGTGGCCGAGGATCCGTTCCAACCCAACCTGGACGAGAAGGCGCACGGCCGCGAAGTCGAGGCGCACGGCTATACCAAGGACGAGGAGCCGGCGTACTGGAACCACGGAGACATTCCCCTCATCGTCAACACGCCCAAGGAAGGCCGCAAGGTTTTCACCGGCAAGACGCACATGCCGTCGCCGACCAAGGCGATTTTCTACACCAACGTCAACCTCATCAACAACGCCAAGTGGGCTTACGGCACCATCAAGAACGTCCTGCCGCGCATCGAACTCATCGTGGCGCAGGAAGTGCAGATGACGGCGTCGGTCGAGTATTCGGACTTCGGTCTGCCCGCGAATTCATGGGTGGAGACGACGGACCTCGAAGTCACCGCGAGCTGCTCGAATCCGTTTCTGCAAATCTGGAAGGGCGGCATCAAGCCGGTTTATGACTCGAAGGATGATTTGAGCATCCTTGCCGGCATCGCAAACGCGCTGGCGAAGCTGACGGGTGACAAACGCTTCTCCGACTACTTCCACTTCGAGAACAAGGGCAGGCGGAAAGTCTATCTCCAGCGCCTGCTGGACACTTGCACGACGACTGCGGGCTACAAGGTCGATGACATCATGGCCGGCAAGTACGGTCCGCCCGGCGGCGCGCTCATGCTGTTCCGAACGTATCCGCGCATCCCGTTCTGGGAGCAGGTTCACGACAACTATCCGTTCTACACGGACACCGGCCGGCTCCACAGTTACAGCGACGACCCGACGGCCATTGAGTGCGGCGAGAATTTCATCGTGCATCGGGAAGGGCCGGAAGCTACGCCGTACCTGCCGAACGTCATCGTCAGTTCGAACCCTCTCGTGCGCCCGAACGATTTCGGCATCCCGCTCACAGCCGAGCATTGGGACGAGCGGACAGTGCGCAACGTGAAGATGCCCTGGACGCAGGTGAAGGAGACGAAGAATTTTCTCTGGGAAAAGGGGTTCCAGTTCTACTGCCTGACGCCGAAGTCACGCCACTCGGTCCACTCGTCCTGGGCGAACGTCGATTGGCATCTCATCTGGAACTCGAACTTCGGCGACCCGTATCGCATCGACAAGCGCTTGCCGAACGTCAGCGAGCACCAGCTCCACATGAACCCTCAGGCGGCGAAGGACCTCGGCTTGAAGGACGGCGACTACGTGTATGTCGATGCGAACCCCGCCGACCGCCCGTATTTCGGCGCCACGCCGAGCGACCCGTTCTACAAGGTGAGCCGCTGCATGCTGCGCGTGACGTTCAACGGGGCGTATCCCTACCACATCGTGATGATGAAGCACGGTTCATTCATCGCGACGGAGAAGACGGTGAAGGCGCAGCAGACGCGGCCCGATGGCCTGTCGCTCACCGACGAGGGGTACATCTCCAACTTCCGCTTCGGCTCGCAGCAGAGCATCAACCGCAACTGGCACATGCCCATGCACCAGACGGACACGTTGTTCCACAAGCAGAAGACGAGCATGAGCTTCATCTTCGGCGGCGAGGCGGACAATCACGCCGTCAACACCGTGCCCAAGGAGTGTCTGGTGCGCGTGGTGAAAGCCGAGGATGGCGGGCTTGGCGGCGTGGGCGCGTGGCAGGGCGGCACCGACGGCATGTCGCCCGGCGGCGAGAACGATGCGATGAATAAGTACATCGCCGGGAAGTTCGGCGAGGGCGGCGGGGTGCAGAGTTTTGAGTAGGCAAAAACCGAAAACCGAAAACCGAATGCCGAACGAATACCGAAATCTGAAGACCGAAGGGTCCGTTTACGAAGCCGTGGCTGGCAAAAGGCAGTTGAACCCGGCTTGCTCGAAGTGGCGGTCGGTGATGAAGGCGTCTGTGACGCCTTCGTCCTTCATCACGACGAAGCTGGCGCAATCGACCAGGCCCCAGGTCTTATCGGGACGGTCGGAATACATCAGAAGGGCTCGTTCGATAATTGGAGGAGTCACTGGGACGACTTGGAAGCGCGGCGTGCGAAGCATGTGTTGCACAGTTTCGACGAAACGGGTTCTGGCTGGGGTTCGGGCCAGACAATTGCCCGTCTCGGCCACAACCCAATCGGTAAGCACGACGGGGCGTCGTTCTCGACTGGATTCAAGCCACCTGGCAATCGCCACGTCATGCAGCGACTCGCGCGTGTTCAACAGAGCGACCCACCCGTTCGTGTCGAGGAAAAATGACCTACTGGCCATCCGTCACCTTGGGATGACCATAAAGGTAGTGGTCGGCGTTGACGGCGAGGTCTGGAATGCCGGTGTCCACCGCATACTTGCTCATGTCGAACAAGGGATCGTCTTCCGGAGTGGCCATCGCCCCCGGAGCCTGAGGCTTGGATGCCGGCTCTGCTTCAACACGCACTTTGGTGCCTTCCGGAAGAGAAACCCCCGGCTCCAGCACTACGACGCCATTCTTGACTGTTCGACGATAGCTCATAGCGAACGCTCATTATCTACCACTGCCAGCAGGCATTTGGCAAACGGCATCTGCGCCACCACTCCAGCACTCCATCACTCCAACTTCCCAACTGCTCCCTGACTTATGCCCAAAGACGAATTTGACTTTGACGATCCGCTGGAGCTGAACGGCGTCGCGCTCTACACCGACGAGGATACCAGCCGCGATATGGCGGACTGCTTCGTCGAGGAGTTCCTGAGGATGGGTTACAACCACAAGCAACTGCTCGCGCTGTTCCGCAACCCGCATTACCTCGGCATGAACATGGTGTTGCAGAACAAGGGCGAGCCGTTCGTAAAGGAAGTCATCCGCGATGTGTTTGCGCGATGGGGCAAGAAGATTGAGTGGCCTTCCGCCTGTAGCAGCCGACGTGAGGAGGCTCAAACATCCACGCCGGTTGCTGCGACAGTCGAATGTCAGAGCCTCCTTACGTCGGCTGCTACGGACGAACCCGACGACAAACTTACTGACCCCCTCGGCAACCCTGTTCCCAAATTGAACTGTTAACCCGCGAACACCATGAGCAACGTCTTCAACTGGCAACTGGGCCGCGAGATGGAATACCCGTACGAAGCGGCGTTCCCCAACCAGCAGTTCGCCTTCGTGTTCAACCTCAACCGTTGCATCGGCTGCCAGAGTTGCACAATGGCCTGCAAGTCCACGTGGACCTTTTCGCGCGGGCAGGAAAACATGTGGTGGAACAACGTCGAGACGAAACCCTACGGCGGCTATCCGCATCACTGGGACGTCAAGACGCTTGATCTGCTCGAGAAGTCGAACCCCGGCGGCCAGACCTGGAACGGCACACCACAGAATCTCAAGGCGCCATACGGACGGTTCAAGGGCAAGACCGTCTTCGAGGCCGCAAAGACTCACGTCAGCGATGAAGGCGCCAATCGCGTGCTCGGCTACCTGCCCACGGATGAGGAATGGTCCGCGCCGAATCGGTTCGAGGACAATCCATCCGCAAACGAGAAAAGTTCGAAAGGCCAGCTTGCGTTCAAAGGCGGCGAGCTGGGCCCGCAGCACAAGACCTGGTTCTTCTACCTCGCCCGGCTTTGCAACCATTGCACCTATCCGGCCTGCCTTGCCGCCTGCCCGCGCAACGCCATCTACAAGCGCCCCGAGGACGGCA
>CAZZAQ010000494.1:880-4366 GCA_964652165.1 uncultured Bifidobacterium sp. | reverse complement strand
TTCGCGCCATTCGCGTTGCAGCGTCGCGAGGCGCGCCTTGATCTCCTCCGGCAGAGCGATGGCGACGAAGAGCCGGAGTTTCCCGCCGTCCGCGCTCATGGCCGATTACGCCGCCGGCTCCTGCTGCGAGATGCAGTGGAATGAGCCGAGGCCCCAAATCAGCTCGGTGCTGTCGATGCCGACCACACGGCGGCCGGGAAATTCGCGCCGCAGGATCCCTACGGCCTCGGCGTCGCGCGGGTCGCGGTAGGTCGGGACGAGAACCAGTCCGTTGGTGATGTAGAAGTTGGCGTAGCTGGCGGGCAGACGCCGGCCTGCGTGTTCGAGGCGCCGGGGCATGGGCAGTTCGACGATGCGGAAGGGCCGGCCCTCCGCGTCGCGCGCGGCGCGCAGGAGTTCGAGGTTCTCCTGGAGCGGGGCGTGATTCGGGTCGGACGGATCAGGTTCGACCACGGTGACGATTGTCGTCGGGTTGACGAACCGCGAGAGGTCATCCACGTGGCCGTCGGTGTCGTCGCCCTCGATGCCGTCGCCGAGCCAGACGATGTGGCGCACGCCGAGGAAATCGCGAAGGTAACGCTCGATGTCCCCGGCGTTCAGATGCGGATTGCGGTTGGGGTTCAGCAAGCAGGACTTCGTCGTGAGCAACGTGCCGAGGCCGTTCACGTCGAGCGCGCCGCCCTCCATCACGATGCCGGGTGAGAACAGGGGCAGGCCCCGCAGCCTGGCGACGTGTTGTGGCACGGCGTCATCGAGGTCGAACGGCGGATACTTGCCGCCCCAGGCGTTGTAGCCCCAATCGACAATCGCCCGCTCGCGGCGGCCGTCGCGCTCGCGCACCAGGAAAATCGGCCCGTGATCGCGGCACCACGGCTCGTAGGCGGGGAAATGGTGGAAGTGAACTTGCGCGAGGGGAACGCCGTGCGCGGCCAGCAACGCCCGCACCGTGGATTCCATGTCGGCATCCCAGACGTTGATGTACACCTCTTCGACAGCGACGAGGTGGCGGATAAGTTCGGCATAGACGGGCGGCACAGTGTCGTACTTGTCGGGAAAGCTGATGCCGTCGGGCCGCGGCCAGGAGAACCAGGTTCCGGCGTGCGGCTCCCATTCGGCGGGCATGCGGAAACCGAGTTGGGCGGGAGTGGAGGTGGATTCTGTCATGGAGCGTTGGCTATGGCAGCCGTTGCCCGCGCGCGGCGTCGAGCAGCCGGTACCATTCCTCGCGCGACATGTCGAAGGCATCCGCCGCGGCGGCCTGGCGGATGCGCCCGGGATCGGTCGAGCCGACAATGGGGATGATGCGGCTGGGGTGCCGGAGCAGCCAGGCGAGGGCGACCATCGTGCGATCAGTTCCGCGGACCTTCGCCAGCGCATCGAGCGCGGCGACCACCGCGGCGGGCTTGTAAGCCTCCTGCGAGGCCAGGATGCGCCGGGGGCCGTCGCCCAGCAATCCGCCGGCCAGCGGGCTCCAGGCCATCGGCGTGATTTTTTCTGCCAGACATTGGTCGAGTGTGCCGTCCTCGAAGCACGTCAGGTTCGCCAGGCTGATCTCGACCTGGTTGGCCCGCATCGGCATCGGACAAGCGCGCTGGAGCGCGGCGACCTGCGACGGCTTGAAATTGCTCACGCCGAACTCGCGCGCCTTGCCGGCCTCGCGCAGCTTGACGAACGCTCCGGCCACTTCGTCGGGGTCCATCAGGAAATCGGGCCGGTGAAGCTGGTAGAGGTCGATGGTCTCGATGCCCAGGCGCCTCAGTGAGCCTTCGCAGGATCGGAGGATGTACTCGGCGGAGAAATCGTAGCGGTAAGTCGCGTCGGGGCTGGGATCGCCGCTCTTGCGGATGCCGCACTTGGTCGCCAGGAGCACCCGCTCGCGCAAGCCGGCGACCTCCTTGAGCACCTGGCCGAAGACCCGTTCGGCCTCGTTGTCGCAGTAGATATCCGCGTGGTCGAACAGGGTGTAGCCCGCGTCCACCGCCGCCAACACGGCGCGCCGGCCCGAGCCGGGCGCTGCGCCGCGTTCCGCAATCCGCCAGCAGCCGTAGGCCAGTCGGCTGGCGAGGAGTGGACTGTCGCCGATTGGGATGGTTTTCATGCGCGCGTCGGAGCGGGTCGAAGATTAGAATGCGCCACCCAGGGCAGCAAAGATTTTCGGCAGACCTCGGGCGAACATGACGATGTCCCTCACCTGGATTGCCGCCCGGCTGCGAATGTGGTCGTGGACGCATTAGAACATCCGATTTTCGCTTGAGAGGGCTTGTGAAATCCCCTCCGCTCTGAGAAACTCCAAAAAATGCACGACGCAAACAAGCGGGAAAGCAGCGAACCTGCGCGGCTGTTCCACAAAACCGCGCAGGGAAAGATTTTTTTGGGTGACTCACGCGCCCTGTTCCGTGACGCGATGAAGGACGGGTCCGTTGACCTCATCATGACCAGTCCGCCGTTCGGATTGGTCCGCAAGAAGGAGTACGGCAACGTTGATGCGCACGAATATCTCGAATGGTTCAAGTCGTTTGGCGGCGCATTTCGCCGCGCGCTAAAACCTCAAGGCTCGCTCGTCATTGACATCGGCGGGGCCTGGATTCCTGGCCAGCCGACTCGTAGCCTCTACCACTACGAATTGCTGGTAATGCTTTGCAGGGAGTTCGGCTTTCATCTCGCGCAGGAGTTTTTCTGGTGGAATCCCGCCCGGCTCCCCACCCCTGCCGAGTGGGTAACCGTGCGCCGCATCCGCGCCAAGGACGCGATCAACTGCATCTGGTGGCTCTCGATCACGCCTTGGCCCAAGGCGAGCAATCGGCGGGTGCTCCAGCCTTATTCCGAAAGCATGCGCGAATTACTGATAAAGGGCTACACGCCGAGATTGCGCCCCTCAGGCCACGATATTTCCGATTGCTTCGGCACGGATAACGGCGCTGCGATTCCACCGAACCTCATCGCCATCGCGCACACGGAACCACCGTGGTCTTGGAACTAACGCAAGCAAAAGAATTCCGTGTTCACGCTTCGCGCCAGCCCCTTCCGCAGCCACTTGGAAAAACTTTTCGATAGCGCGAGGCAGGAATTGCTGGTTGCCAGCCCATACATCAAGACTCGTGAAGCCGAGTGGGTCTGCAACCGGCTTGCTAGGAAAGGGCATGACAAATGCATCCGCTTGCAAGTTCTCACCGACGTTCGTAGCTCCAACGTGCTTGCCGGTTCTCTCGATGTTGCGGCTCTGCGCGTCCTGCAAAGTGGGTTGAGCTGCTGCGAAATCATCAATCTCCCTCGGCTTCACGCGAAGGTCTATGTCGCAGACGATGCTTGTGCCATCGTTACGTCGGCCAATCTGACGCCGTCGGGACTCGACTCGAACCTCGAATACGGCGTCGGCATTACCGACCCCGCCACCATCCGCACGGTGCGGCGGGACTTGCGGCTATACGCTACGCTAGGCAACCCGCTGAGTGTTCAAGCGATTGTCGAGTTGGAGAAGGTGTCGGA
>CAZZAQ010000494.1:0-866 GCA_964652165.1 uncultured Bifidobacterium sp. | reverse complement strand
CTTGTTTGCGGATGCCATGCTCTACCTCTTGAGCTTTGGTCCAATGAGCACGCGAGAAATCCATCTTAAGCTGAAGGAACTCTTGCCAGAACTTTGCGATGACAGCACGGAATTGGTCATCAACGGGCAGACATTTGGAAAGAAGTGGAAGCACGTCGTTCGTAATGCGCAGGTCTTCCTGCGGCGGGCCGGCAGAATCACTCGTCACGAAAATGGTTGGGCGCTTGTCCCTCTGCGCTAATGCACCTTCCCAGTCGCCATGTTTCGGAGTTGCCTGACGACTTGCAGGTTCTCGTTTGTGATTTCGTTGAAGATGGTCTTGGGGAGCGCGGTCTTGAAAAACTCAATGCTCATAGATTTCAAATCCGAAAAGTGCCGATCGCAGCATTTCCCGACGTAGAAATGTGGACCGATTACCGGGACAAAGCATATTCCGAGGCGATGATTGGCAAAGAATTGCCGCCCGTCATTATTTGCGGGACTCAATGGCTGGACGGACGAAATCGGGTTTGGGCCACTCGCAGGAATGGAAAAGCAACTGTGGATTGCATTGACATCGCCGAAGTTGGGCTATCTGTTTCGCTTGAACGGCTTGGACCCCTTCACATCGGAGAAAATGCGAAAACCTTGAATCCAGGTCGGAGCGAAGACGACCGAATGTTCGCCGGCTTCGACGTCACGAAACATTTGATTTTGATGAAGGGGCGGTCGCCTTCGTTTCAAATACGGCGCGAGACACTCACAGCAGCCGCTGCGCAAGGATTTAGTCCTCAGACGCGCGGCAACCGAGAAATCGCCATTGCCTTCCGTCCTGTTTTCTTCACAACCTACGTGCAGGAACTGGAAAGCTTGCACGGCGCCGCTCG
>CAZZAQ010000493.1:291-4371 GCA_964652165.1 uncultured Bifidobacterium sp. | reverse complement strand
CTTAAGCGGCTTCCGCTCTGCACGGCCTCGGCGAGCGCCGGAAAATACCGGCCCAGTTCCTCCAGACCCACCCGCGCGCCGGCCAATGAGCGGATCGTTTGCTCCGGCGAGCGACCCTGCTGGAGGCCGAGTTCGAGCAGGCTCAAAAAACAGCGCGCCCGCTCCTCGCGGTTCAGCGTGGAACTCAGCCACAGCCAGCCGCACCAGACGAGCGCCAGCGGCACGACGGCGAGTATCAAATAGATGAAACCGATGAGCAGCGGTCGAATCAGTTCGTCAGGATCCATGCGGTGGAGGATTTACGGCGCGTCACCCAGGTCGCCGCCATTCGAGAGCGCGCGCATCAGCCCGGCAAACATCCGGGCCATCGGCAACACTTGCGCGATAATCAACAGCCCAAGCCCCAGCACGCTCACCGGCAGCGCTGCGTAAAGCAGCACCTCGATGCGGTGCCGAGCGCGGTCGAAATAAATTTTCGCCGCCTGCCGGAACCCGCCCGCCCAGTCCTCGCCGCTTCCGGCGACCAGCCAGACGAACAGCGGCGGCACGATCCGTCCGCCCGCGGCCAGCTCGGAAAAGTTCTTGTGGCCGGCGGCGAGGCGGGCTTTCCATTGCGCCAGTTCGGGAGCGGCCGGCGAACCGGTTTCGAGTTGTTGCAGCAGCGCCAGTGCCTGGTCGAGCGTGCAGCCTTTCTCCAGCATGAGCGCCAGCGCGGAGGCCAGGTTCGAAAGGCCGGCTTCCTTGAATCCGGGAAACCGCCAGCGCAGTTCGCGGCGCCACTTCGGCACGGCGATCATGAGCGCAGCCGCGCCGCAGAGCAACGCGATGACGGCGACGGGCGCCCAGAGGTTGAGCAGCAGCGCGAATGAATCCGGCAACCCGGACTGGCCGGGAAGGACGCCCTGGGTGATGTCGCTGGCGACCTCCAGCACAAGGCGCTGGTAAATCACCGCCACAATCACCGACACCCCGAGCGCCGTGGCGAGCACGATAAACGGATACACCAGCAATCCCTTCAGCCGCGTCCAGGTCAGGTGCGCCCGATGGTAGTAATCGGCCAGCAGGGTCAGCACGCCGGGCAGGTCGTTGCTCTTCGCGCCGACCTGGAGCATCGCGCTGTAGAAAGCGGGCAACCGACGCGCGGCCAGCGCGTCGCGCAGCGGTGTCCCCTTGGCCAGGTCGGCTTCGAGGGCTTGCAGTTCCGCGCGCAGCGGGCCGCGTTGCATCTCGGCGCAAAGCTGTCGAAGCGCGCCTTCCAGCGGCACGCCGCCCTTGAGCATGCCGGCCAGTTGTTGGTTGGCGAAGGCCAGTTCGTCGTGGTTCATCGAGTTAGTTGCATCGTTACCGGGCCAGGATTCTTTCGATTTCGGGCGCGTTGGTAATGCCGCCTTGGACGAGTTGGCTCGCGGCCGATTCGAGCGGGAGCAGGGGCTGGATGGCGGCGGGGCCGCGCTCGCGGATGCCGCGGCGCGCCGGAGCGTCCACACGGAACCATTCCACGACCGGTGCACGACCCTTGTAGCCGGTGTGAAGACAGTCCCCGCAACCCGTGCCGGCGCACGCGCGGCAAATCCGCCGAAGCAATCGCTGGTTCAGAATCAACTCCAGCGCGCTCAACGCCGCCGAGTGGTCCGGACAGAGCACTTGCATTCGTTCCCACACCCCGGCGCACGAGCCGGCGTGCAGCGTGGAAATCATCAAGTGCCCGGTCAGCGCGGCGCGGACGGCGATGGCGGCGCTTTCCTCGTCGCGAATCTCGCCCAGCACGAGCACCTGCGGGTCCTGGCGCAGCAGGTGGCGCGCGGCCGTTGCGAACGTCAGGCCGCGCGCCTCGTTCACCTCGGTCTGCATGACGCCCGGGATGATCTGCTCGACCGGATCCTCGATCGTAATCACGTGCCGCCCGCCTTGCGCGGCCAGCGCGGCCAGGCAGGCGTGAATCGTCGTCGTCTTTCCGCTGCCAGCAGGGCCGGTCAGCAGGAGCAGCCCGGCGCTCAACCTTAGGAACCGCTCCAACTCGGCTTCGGCGCCCTCGGGAAAGCCCAGTTCGGAAACGTCGCGTGTGCTCGCGGCGCCGAAGAGACGCAGCACAATTTTTTCGCCGGTCACGGTCGGATACGTCGAGACCCGCAAGTCACTGCGCGAGCCTGCGTCGGCGCGGTCGATGCGGCCGTCCTGCGGGAGCGACTCCTGGTAAGTCTTGAGACGGGCCAGGAACTTGATCCGGCCAAAGAGGCGTTCCGCGATTTCCTCGGGAACGGGCGCGATGGGTGTCATCACGCCGTCGAGCCGGAACGAAACTGCCGCGGACGCGCCGAGCCTCTGGAGATGGATGTCACTGGCGCTGGCGGCCTCGGCCTGGTGGACGAGGTTTTCGAGGAACCGCGGCGCATCAGTAGCGGCGGTCAGAGCGGGGCGCATTGAGTCCGATTGCATCGCGACGAGGGTGAGACAAGCCGGGAAGAAAACCGTCACGCGGAGAAGTGAGGGAGCCGGCAAGTGGGTGACCGCTCAATGGGTCCCGGAACGGGAGAGCAAGGGCTGGGAGCGCCGGCATCCTGCCGGCGAGTCTCAGTCAGCCAGGGAACGCGAATCGCCGGCTGGAAGCCGGCGTTCCCAGAGGCGGACCCGTCAGTAACCGGGGCGGGGTCTCGTTGGTCAAGGGCGGGTGCGAACGTTGCTTCAATGTGTTGTCTCACTGGCCCTGCTGTTCGCGCGAGTTGCGCCCTCTGCGGAACCGGAACCCAAAGCCTACCAATCGGCCGGCACGCGCCGGATGGCCGAGCGGCTGGAGAAGATCACTCGCGAGCTGGACCCGATGAAGAACCCGTTCCTCAACCGCGTCCGGGCCGAGCGGTTGCACGCGCAACTTCAGCCGCTGCTCGCCGCGCCTCCCGACAGTCGGACGGTGTCACAGCGGTTCAACGTGCAGACCAAATACGCCAACGAATTGCTCAATGCCGGCGAACCGGAGAAAGCCATCCAAAACCTTAAAGACCTCGAACAACTCCTCATTCAAGGCAATGCGTACGACGCAAAGCCGCGCGGCGTGGTCCGCAATCTCATGGCCATTTGTTACCTGCGTCTCGGCGAACAGGAGAATTGCCTGGCCCATCACAACAGCGACTCCTGCCTGATGCCGATTCAGGGCAAGGGCGTCCACACCGAGATGCGCGGCTCCCGCGGCGCCATCGACACGCTCACGCAATTGCTGGCCGATTCCCCCAGGGATCTCCGGGCCCGCTGGCTGTTGAACCTGGCCTGCATGACCCTCGGCGAGTATCCCGCCAAAGTGCCCGCGCCGTGGCTCATCTCGCCCACGGTTTTCGAGTCCGGCTACGACATCAAACGCTTTCCGGAGATGGCGCCGGCGCTCGACCTCGATGTCGACGGGTTGGCCGGCGGCGTGGTGATGGACGACTTCGACGGCGACGGTTTGCTCGACCTCGTCATGTCTTCAATGGGCGTGCGCGACTCGGTCCGTTTCTTCCGCAATAACGGCGACGGCACGTTCGCCGACCGCACGCGCGCGTCCGGCCTCACGGGCGAATTTGGCGGGCTGAATCTGGTTTCCGCCGACTACAACAATGACGGGCACCTGGATTTTCTCATCCTGCGCGGCGGCCAGTATCCCAACTCGCTGCTCCGCAACAATGGCAACGGCACGTTCGACGACGTCACCGAGGAAGCCGGCCTCCTGAGCTTTCACCCCACGCAAACGGCCACCTGGCTCGACTACAATAATGACGGCTGGCTCGACCTTTTCATCGCCAACGAAACGACGTCCCAAGGCCCGCCCCATCCTTGCGAACTCTACCGCAACAATGGCAACGGCGCCTTCACCAACGTCGCCGCCGAATGTGGCGTTGCGTTGACGGGTTTCTTCAAGGCCGTGGTCAGCGGCGACTACAATAACGACGGGTGGCCCGATCTTTACCTCTCCTGGCGCGGCCACGAAAATCTCCTTCTCCGTAACGATGGCCCGAAAAACGCGCCCGATGCCAGTAGCCGCCGACGTGAGGAGGCGGACGGAGCGGACCAGGATACTGGCAATGACCGCCTCGTTACCTCGGCGGCTAC
>CAZZAQ010000493.1:0-273 GCA_964652165.1 uncultured Bifidobacterium sp. | reverse complement strand
TTCGACTACGACAACGACGGCTGGCTCGACCTGTTCGTCTCCGGTTACGGCATCAACAATGTCGGCGATGTCGCCGCCGATTACCTGGGCCTGCCCACGCCCGCCGAGCGCGTCCGCCTATTCCGCAACAACCGTGACGGCACCTTTACCGACGCCACCCGGGCCGCCGGGCTTTACAAAGTCATCCATACGATGGGCTCCAACTTCGGCGACCTGGACAACGACGGCTGGCTGGACTTCTACCTGGGCACGGGCGATCCGGACCTGAGCACG
>CAZZAQ010000492.1:266-4373 GCA_964652165.1 uncultured Bifidobacterium sp. | reverse complement strand
TCGGCCCGCCACTGTCCGGCCCTGAAATCCGAGTGGAGCAGTCGGGAACGAACATCGTCAGTGGCGGCAACATCCCGCAGTTTGTCGTGGTCGCCACCAACACCCTCAGCCGCAGCTTTGTCATTAAAAATATTGGCAACAGCGACCTCACCGGGCTGGCCATCACGATTGATGGAGCGGACGCGGTCATGTTTAGTGTCACCCTCAGTCCCACTGCGCCCGTGGCGCCCAGCAACACGACCGCTTTCATCGTGCGCCTCGCTCCCACCAGCACCGGGACGAAGACCGCCACGCTCCACATCGCCAGCAACGACGAGGATGAAAACCCCTTCGACATTCTCCTGAGCGGCCTGTCGCTCTCGTTCACCGAGGACACCGACGGCGACGGTCTGAACGACGCGTCGGAGTTTCTGATGGCGTCGCTGGGCTTCAACTTTCAGGCGAATCAAACCAGCCTCGTCAACACGCTCTTCAACAACGCCAACGGCGCCGGGCTGTTCACGCAATCCCAACTCCAGGCCCTGAACATGGACACGCCGCTGCTGGCCAAAGACCCGCTCACCGGCCTCTTCAAACTCACCATCGGCGTGGAGAAAGCCACGCAACTGACCAACTTCTTCCCCTTCCCCATGACCGCGCCACAGACCGCCATCAACGCCGAGGGCAAGCTGGAGTTTCAGTTCAGTTCACCGGACGGCGCGGCATTCTTCCGCCTCGAATCGCGGTAGGAACTGCGGCAAATGACTTCCCCTCCCAATCGAGTGAAGAAGGCACGCTAGCCTTTCTTAAGCCAGCTTCCTCGCAATCTGCTCGTCGAGGATTTCGGAATCGCGCATCGGGACCATGAACTTGGTAGGGACGCGCTGCCGCGCGTCCAAGCCGACCGGCAGGTCGGCCCTACCAGGTTCATGGAAAGTCGCTGGACGCGTCTCGCCACGGGCCAGGACGTTTGCCTGCCATCGAAAACAGCGAAAACCGTCGGATTTTCGCTCGTTTGGCTCGTTTGGCTCGTTTGGCGCTAACACCCCTACGCCACCTCGTCCATCGTCTCATCCATGCGCGACGCTAGTTGCTTCAACTGCCGGCCGGGATTGAGTCAGGTTCCGAGTTCCGTGTTCCGAGTTCCGAGTTGGCCAAAAACCCGGAACCCGGAACTCGAAACCCGAAACCGCATCTGCTGGGCCTTCTTGTTTGCCTGCGGAACGGCCTGCATGAGGCGAGACGCGAATTGCACGAATTCTCACGAATTGAATTCGTGTCAATCCGTGCAATTCGTGTCTCCGGGCGTTCCGCGTTTTCCGCGGGTTTTGAAGTGGCAAGGGAACGTACCGATCGCAAAGAGGCGGACGGCGGAACTCCCGCTTTTTGCGTTCTGTTGCAGTTGTTCATTCGGAGTGGAAGCTGGACGGGCTGGAAAGGGCCGGCGAACTGGCTTCCTTTGCCAACGAATCAAACCAGATCAAACCAAATCAAACCACATCATGCCCGATCATAGATGGATCAAGCCGGCGAGAGCCGGGGGGAGGGGGGATGACTTACGGCCTCCTGTCCAGGGCCGCCCCCTCACCCCCGCCCTCTCCCCCGATGGGGGAGAGGGATCACGGCTCTGCTCAAAAGTGAGAAGCGCGCGGCGATGGCCGCTACGCTCTCTATCCACGCCTGCACTGTGGACTTCCAACTGTCGAACCTGCGGCGCCAAGGTGTGGTTCAACTCGATCGTGGAGTAGTCCTGGACCTGCGGCCAAAGTCTAACGCGCTTTCGCATCCTGCGCGTCCAGTTCCTTTTCAAACTTGGCCAACGCGATCGGTTTTCCTCTCCCGGCCTGGTAGTCCCGGATGGCTTTCATGGCCGCCGGATTCGCCAGCAACTCCATCGTTTCCAGGATGGCTTCCATTCGTTCCACGGGCAGGAGGATGCAGACCGGCTGCCCATGCCGGAGCAGGGTGAAGGTCTGCCCGGAGCGAACCAGTTTGGGCAACTGGGCCTGAGCTTTGGTGATGGGAATAGTGGCATTCACAATCTACAGAGAATTTACATGGAGATTGCCACTATGACAAGTGCTTGCCGTGTTTACTTGCGGGAGCGATTGCCTTTGGCCTGGAGGTAGTTCGTGGAGGCCCATTCGCCGATTTGCAGCCCGGAGGCCAGGCCGTCTTCATTGGCGAAGCGGTAGTGGATGCCGCCGTAGAGCCGGCTGTTCATGGCTTCCATCGCCGCGCCCGAGAAGCTGGTGAAGCTGCGCGTCACGCCGGGCAGGAAGTCCGAGCCGGTCGTGAACGAAACGTTGTCCGTGCCATAGAACATCGCCAGCACGGTCGCGCCCGCGCCGCTGAAAGTGCTGTGGCCGGACACATAGTCCGGGAACGGCGGCGTGACGATGAAGGAACTCCACGCCGGATCGGGCGCCGTGTCGGGATTGCCGTCCAGGTCCGCCATGCGGATGGCGGTGACGGGCCGCCAGTTGTGGAAGTTATACTTGGCGTCCCACGCGCAGATGGCGGCGTCGGCCATCGCGAGGTTCAACAGCGCGAAGAGCCGGGCGTTTTCTTCCATTGTGTTGCCGAGGGCGGCGCCGACGTCCTGGGCGATGTGGTTCCAATGGCCGGGCGGGGTTTCCGTGCCGGCGCCGTCGGCCCAGAAGAGGGCGATTTGGCTCTGATCGGCAGTGCGCGTGGAGCCAACGGCGGCCCCGAGCGCTTTCACTTCGTTGAAGTCAGCCGCGTACTTTGCGCTGTCGAGCACGGGCGGGCCCGGCGGACGGAACTGCGCGTGGCCGCTCATCGTGAACGGCGTGAGAGAGCCCCATTGCGGGAGCAGATACGGCGCAAACGCGGGCGGCGTGGGCACCCAGTCGCCCGGGCCGAGGGCGGGCAGCGGAGTGACAGTATCGCCGGAGCCGTCGTCCGCGCGGGCAGAGAGGATTTGGCTGGCCACCTTTTGTCCCCACGCCATGCCCATCCGCTTCTGCGGGCCTTTCTTGATCCCGGCGAGCGTGCGGGCGTGCAGCGCGTCGAACGCGGCGGTGTTGGTCGGGAAGAGCGCCGAGAGCACGCGGTGCGCGGCGGCGCTGGCGGCGGCTTCTTTGGAGGCGCTTGCCGGCACCTTGCTTTGGACCAGGTAGGCCTCGTGGGTGCGGCTGATGCCGTTGACGGCGTCGTAAATGGAAGCGTGCAGGATGGCCAGGCCGCGCGAGGCGCGGGGCGGCGGCGTCCGGTTGCCACGAATGGCGTCAAGGGCGGCGGTATTCCAGTCCGTCACGACGTCGGCGCGCGCGGAAGCGGCGCCGAACACCGTGAGGGCAATCAAGCTAAAGAGGGTTTGTCTATTCATACTGTCGATGTAGTTGGTTACGTGCGGGCGGGATACGGGTTTGTCCTCTCTCATCCTTGGGCAGAGGCCCGAATCAACTCACCCCAGTTCGCAGTCCGACTGCCTGTTGAGTGTGTTGGCCCACCTTGCCCCTGCCAGCCCGCGGCATTAGCGCGGGCTGGCAGAGCAGGCAGCGCCTTCACAGAAACCGGCAGGAAGCGGCTGCTTGTTTGTTATTCTGTGGAACGTGCCTAACTACGCACCAAACCGGCCGTTGACCAACCTCGAGGGGACAAGCCGGCAGGCCGCGGGGGTGAATTGCCCCAGGGGAGGGACGACGCGACCGGCCATTAAGCCCGAATTCAGCCTTCAGATCGAAATCCACCTGCGCGCATGGCTGCTCTGGAAAATCGCCTCGCACAATTGCACCTCGTGGTGGCCGTCCTCGGCGGTGGCGAAGAGCACGGGCGTCTTCCGGCCGCTGGCGATGTGCTCGTAGACCGCCCGAGAGTGCATCTTGTGGCTGTCGGGAAAACCCTCGGGATGGCCGCCGGGATAATCGGTGAAGCCGGCCACGTCTGCGCTGAACCCGGCGGTCGCGCGTTGGAGCACCTGGTTCGGCTCGTCGCGCCGGCCGAGGAGGATTTCGTTCGGCTGCGCCAAATCCCAGCGCACGCTGCCTTTCGTCCCGTAGATGCCGACAGCCAGGCTGCATTTCCAGCCGGCGGCGACCTGCGAGATGCTGGCGTTGGCATGGACGCCGTTCACGAAGCCGTGCCTCGCCTTGCCGAACCGCA